>DOIX01000154.1:0-9202 GCA_003511885.1 Cyanobacteria bacterium UBA11153 | reverse complement strand
CTGTCAACTGTCAACTGCGATAATTGTCAACTGTCAACTGTCAACTGTCAACTGCGATAATTGTCCAAGCTTGGCTAATCATTAGACATCTCCAAAAAAGAATCGGAAACCCTTATTCTGCCTGGAGCAAAACCTAGTTTCTGGATAAGTCTATTAATAATTGTAAATTTAAACGCTCAAGGACTGGAATCATTCATCTGCCGTGGGTACACTAAGAGACAGTGCGGATGTACTGATACCCTTGGCACAAGTAAATAAAGGTAGAGAATTCTCGCTGGAATGATTCCCATCAAACTTACCCTCAAAAACTTCCTCAGCTATCGCGAAGCAACCCTTGACTTTCGGGGGCTACATACTGCCTGCATTTGTGGTGCTAATGGGGCGGGTAAGTCTTCGCTCTTGGAGGCAATTACTTGGGTGATTTGGGGGAAAAGTCGTACTGAATCGGAAGATGATGCTATCCATGGGGGTGCGTCAGATGTGCGGGTGGATTTTATCTTTCAGAATAATGAGGAAGTTTATCGTATTATTAGGACTAAGGCGCGGGGACAGAGTAGTTGCCTGGAATTTCAAATCGATACTGGGGAAAGTTTTCGCTCTTTAACGGAAAAAGGGGTAAGGGCGACGCAGCAGTTAATTTTGCATCATATTAAGCTTGATTACGAGACGTTTATTAATTCGGCTTACCTCCGTCAAGGGAGGGCAGATGAGTTTATGATCCGGAGGCCAGCGGAACGGAAGCAAATTCTGGTAGACTTGTTGAAATTGGATCGCTATGAAGAGTTGGCGGCGCAGGCAAAGGATTTATCGAAGCAATTTAAAGTCCAGGCAGAGCAGATAGAGCAAAACTTAATCGCGATCGCAAAACAGTTGGAGGAGGGTAAGTCGATAGGGGCAGAACAAGAGTTACTCAAGACTACTTTAGCAAAACTGCAACGAGATCAGGAAACTGACCAAAAACAACTGCAAGACGCGCAAGGGCTAAAACAGCAGCGCTACACCTGGGAACAGCAATTAACCTTTGTCAGACAACAATATCAGAATTTGAGCCAAGATTGCGATCGCATTGGGCAAGATATTGTTACCGCCCAAGCCCAACAGGAGCAACTTTGGCGGTTAATCTCTCAATCCGAACAAATCAATACAGGTTATACCCAATATATTAATCTGCAAAAACAAGACGAAATTCTCACCACTAAATTCCAAGCTTATCAGGTAGCCCAACAAGAGCGACAGGAATTACAACAACAACTAACTCAAGATAGTAACGACTTAAATCGCCAAATTCAACAAACTCAAGCCCAAATAGAAGGATGGAAATCCCAAGAGCAAGAAATTCAAGACATCCTCTCTCGTGCCGGAGAAGTCTCCAGTGCTTTAGCACAATTCAAAAATGCTAAAAAACACCTACAGGAATTAGATAACTTACAACTAGAAGCATCTCCCCTGATGCAGCGCCGCACTAATTTACAAAGTCAACTGGAGCGCGCCCAAACCAAACTGACAGCTAAATTAGAAGAATTACACTTATCGGAAACTCAATTATCAACCCAAATTGCGACAACACCACAGTTAAGAGATACCGTACTACAAGTAGAATCAGAAATTGAACAATTAGAGAAAAAGAAAGTTCACCAACAGCGCGTACAAGAAAAAGGAGTCGAACGCCGCCACTTTCAAGAACGCCTCCAAGAAAACCAGCGCCGCTATGAAAAACAAATTGGAGAAATAAGTCAAAAAATTGAAATGTTGAAGGTACAGGACGCAATTTGCCCTCTCTGCGAGCGTCCTTTAGATGAAAACCACAGTCGCCATGTTATCGATAAAACCGATCGAGAATATCAAGAAGTTCAAGAACAATTTTGGATGATTCGGGAACAATTAGCTGTTTGTGAAAGAGAGCTTCAGGTATTGCGACAAGAATATACTAAATTATCCAAAGAATTAGCACCTTATGAAAGTTTACTAGAGCAAAGAGGACAATTGGAAGCTAGATTAGAAGCAACCGATGAAGCTTATGACAGATTATACGATCTTGCCGAAGAAAAGAAAAAATTAGAGAAATCCCTGGAGCGGGGTTTATACGCCATGGAATTACAGGAAGAATTGCGAGAAATTGAAGCAAAATTAGCAGGATTAAACTATAACGAAGAAACCCACGCCTTAGCACGGGGAGAATTAGACCGTTGGCGTTGGGCAGAAATCAAAAATGCTAAACTGGAAGATGCCCAGCGCCGTCAAGCAAAAATTGATGCCCAAAAACCACAACTGGAAGCCAAACTAGATACCCTCAAAAAATCATTAGAGGAATTGCAAACTAAATCCCCATTAAAGCAAAAACTAGATAGACTCGATTGGGAAATTAGGGAAATTGACTATAACTTAGAAACCCACAATCAGCTTCGGGCATCTTTGCGGCAAGCCACATCCTGGCAACTGCGATATCAAGAATTAGTTAGGGCAGAAAAAGAATATCCCCAAAATTGCGATCGCATTTCCTCCCTCACCCAAACTCTAACACAAAGACGTGGAGAGCGAGATGAAATTAATAGACAACTAGAGCTAATTATTAAACAAATAGAAAAATGCCCGGATCCAACTCATCATATCCGTATTATAGAGGATCGCATTCAATCCAGAAGGCGACAACTAGACGAACAATTATCCTTAATTGGGCGCTACCAACAGCGCTTAAATCAACTAGAAAGCCTGGAAATTCAATATGGGGAACAACAAGAACAAATTCAGGTATTGAAGAAGCAATATCGAATTTACGAGCAATTAGCAATCGCGTTTGGTAAAAATGGCATCCCTACCTTAATGATTGAGAATATTTTACCTCAATTAGAAGCGCAAACCAATCAAATTTTATCCAGATTGACAGGAAATCAATTTCACGTTCAATTCGTTACCCAAAAAGCAGGGCGTAGAGCTACCAAAAAATCCACCAAAATGATTGACACTCTAGATATTTTAATCGCTGATGCCAAAGGCACTAGAGCTTATGAAACATATTCAGGTGGCGAAGCATTTAGGATTAATTTTTCCATTCGTTTAGCATTAGCCCAACTTCTAGCCCAACAAGCAGGAACATCCTTACAAATGTTAATCGTAGATGAAGGCTTTGGTACGCAAGATCCCGATGGATGCGATCGTTTAATTGCCGCTATTAATGCAATCGCATCTGATTTTTCTTGTATCCTTACTGTTACCCACATGCCCCAATTTAAAGAAGCATTTCAGACAAGAATTGAAGTAATTAAAACTGAGGCAGGATCTCAATTACGATTATCCATGTAGAGATAGGGAATAAGGGATTATCAGTACCTCTTCAAAAATCAGTATCATCCAATAATCAGTACAATCCGCCTTCAGATTATTAATTTTTATGATAATCTTGTCCATAAAGATACCCCTAGATGATATAGCAGTTGATAGTTATAGCAACCGCCAGGGCGGTTAAGGCGTTCTCGATTCCTGAAACCATTGATTTTCCGACTTTCTTCCCTAGTCCCTAGCCCCTAGCCCCTAGTCCCTTGCTATATTTGATGAACATCAAACCCCATATCAAGCAAGGCTTCAAGCCTCTCTTTATGACGTTATTTCTGTCTTAAGTGATATGGCGGTTGCTATATCTTGTCTTATTTTCACATCTATCACGACTTACGCATTTTATCTATCAATCTTCTCGCTCACACTACCAATAAGCTGCTACGCTTTTAATTTGTCTGTTTTCAGAGCAGGGGGCTGGGGAGAGGGTTTGAGCGATTTTTTCCTAATTGGAAAATATACAGTTTAAATGCGTAGCAGTTTAGCACCATGACAGTTAATTATCTGTATATGCTGTAGTGCGAGCATCTTGCTCGCTGCGGGGTAAGACTCGCTGGAGTTGTATATGTTGTAGTGCGAGCATCTTGCTCGCTTCTGCACAACCCAAAACCCACAACCCAAAAACCCACAACAAAAAAAAAACCACAACCAAAAAAAAACACAACCCACAACAAAAAAAAACACAACAAAAAAAACCCAAAACCCAAAACCCAAAACTAAAAACCCACAACCTAAAACGCAAAACCCAAAACCCAAAACTAAAAACCCACAACCAAAAAAAAACTAAAAAATCCAAAACCCAAAACCCACAACAAAAAAAAACAAAACCCACAATCCACAACCAAAAAAAAACTAAAAAACCCAAAACCCACAATCCACAACAAAAAAAACTAAAAAACCCAAAACCCACAACCAATAACCAATAACCAATAACAAAATAAACAATGAAAAATTGTGAATTCAACAAAATTATAGAATCCCTCCGCAATTCCATTACCCACCTGCACCAACAAATTAGCCAACTATCTCAAACACCAACACAATCAGAACAAATTGCCCAAACATTTACAGAAATAAACGCCATACTCAGTCAGGCAAATTTTCCAGAAGAAACCATCAAAACCCAACCTATAAATCAACTCCAATCCAAACTAACAGCCATTGTCGAAGCCACATCAGATCTTGTTAGTATTGCTGATATAACCAGACATATTCTCTACCTAAATCCCGCAGGATACCAACTCTTAGGAATCGATTCGCAGGAAGATATCACCAAACATGAAATCTCGGAATTCCATACTCCAGAAACAGATTATCAGATAGCCAATCAAGGGATACCAACAGCAATCAAAGATGGAGTTTGGACAGGAGAAACGACTTTGCGGAAAACGAATGGCGATATTCTGCCCGTCTCTCAAGTAATTATTGCTCACAAATCGGAAAATGGAGAAATTGATTATTTATCCACCATTGTCCGTGATATTAGTCATCGCAAAAAAATTGAAGATGCTTTGCGTAAAAGTCAATTTTTAATCGAACAAATTACTAACACAATCCCTCAAATATTATACATTCATAATCTCAACACACAGGGAAATATCTATGTGAATCGTCAGATTTTTGAGATATTAGGTTATCTCCCAGAGAAACTCCAAGAAGAAGGGCGGCGTTTTTTTATTTCCACCTTACATCCTGATGACTTACCTGGAGTTTTAGAGCATCTCAATAGCTTTACAAATGTTGCCGATGGTGAAGTGCGAGAAGTGGAATATCGAATCAAACACGCCAACGGTAGTTGGCGGTGGTTGCGCAATCGAGATGTAGTATTTTCCCGATTTGCCGATGGTTTACCCAAAGAAATTTTAGGCACAGCACGAGATATTACTGACAGTAAACTCATTGAAATGGCTTTGTGGGAAAGTGAAGCTCGATTGCACACCGTTGTTAACAGTATTTCTGATGGTATTTTGTTAGTAGATTATCAAGGGATAATTCATTTTGTTAACCCAGAAGCGATGAATCTTTTTGGTCGCTCTTTTGAAGAATTGGTAGATAGCGAGTTTGGTATTCCCTCACTTGTCAATGACGTGACAGAATTAAGCATAAATCATCCTACTCGTGGCTTAGTGATTCTGGAAATGAAGATAGCCCAAACAGTCTGGGAAGGCGAAGATGTTTATGTAGTTACCTTACGAGATATTAGCGATCGCAAAAAAGCAGACGAGCAAATTCAAGCATCCTTAAGAGAAAAAGAAGTTCTCCTCAAAGAAATTCACCATCGAGTGAAAAATAACCTGCAAATTATTTCCAGTCTCTTGCGCCTCCAAGCTAACAGAATTGAGAATGAAGGAGCGCGCATTATTCTTCAGGAAAGTCAAAGCCGCGTAGAATCCATGGCATTAGTTCACGAAAGTTTATATAAATCAGCAAACTTTAGCCAAATCAACTTTACTGAATACGTGCAAAATTTAGCCGCCAACTTGTTTCGTACCTACAACGTGCAATTAGCACCAAACTCATTTAAGCTAAATGTAGAAGACGGGATCTTTATCAGTCTAGCCCAAGCAGTACCTTGCGGTTTAATTATTAACGAATTAATTAGCAATGCCCTCAAATATGGTTTTATCGATCGTCAAGAAAGCGAAATTTACTTGACTCTTGTAACCAATTCTCATCAGAGAGTTATCCTGACAGTTGGCAATAAAGGAGACACCCTTCCTCTTGACTTTAATCTGAACAAAACTAAATCCATGGGAATTAAACTTATAACCACCTTAGTCCAACAGCTTAAAGGAAAAATCCAGATAGAAAGAGGAGAAATAACATTATTTAAGATCGAATTTCCCCAGATTAGCTCTCATGCTCCTTATACCAATTTTCTCAAATAGCGCTACACATCTACCCCCCCAACCCCTCTTAGTAAGGGGGGAGCTAGAAGAATATCTGTAGCAAGTATTTAGGAAATTGGTAAGCTGCTGCTCATTTAAACTGTATATTTTCCATTTAGGAAAAAATCGATCAAACCCTCTCAAGAAGCTCAAGATCCCCCTGCTCCCCTCCTCTCAAAACAGACTTTCTTAAAAGCGTAGCAGCTTATTAGATACCCCTCAATCTACCTCAAGAAAGGAGACTATTCGGCAATTTATCCCTCCTGAGTAAGGAGAGGGAGGTTGAATAGGGCAAGAAAATACGCCCTAGGTAGGGGATAGGGGAGCTACCATCGATCTATTTAGTGAAATAGAGTAGTATAATCAAGATAATTTGACCAACATTTTTCAATCGCCAATAATAGCGGGCGATCTGATTATCTTTGAATACCACCTAAAAGACTAATCCGAGAAGGATTTAGCCCAAGGAAGCAAGTCTTTTAGAGTTCCACTAAACTTGCTTGGGTTTTGTAGCTTTGTCTTGGAAAGTAGTAAGCTAGAGCTATAGCACAAGTCACCAATCTATCCATTGCTCCCTGGAAATCCTTCCTGTAAATTAGTGGTAGTGTTTTAGGCTCCTTTACCTTAGTGGCAGCCCTGACTAATACATTAATCTGGTCTACTAACTCTCTAATTTTAATCTTTTTTTTGGGATCGCGGTAAAACCCATCAGTCGGTTAACATAACTTATCATAATTGGCAAAATCTCCCTGGAAAAACTATGGCAAGAATATTAATTGTTGAAGACGAGAGCGTTGTCGCTTGGGATCTAGAAGAAAGCTTAGAAAGATTAGGATATACGGTAATGGCAACCGTAACCTCTGGGGATGAAGCAATTTCCATCTCCAGTACCATCAAACCAGATTTGATATTGATGGATATTATGCTGGAAGGAGATATTGATGGCATAGCAGCAGGGCAACGGATTCGAGATTCCTTCAATATCCCTGTAGTTTATCTGACAGCCCACGCTGATGACCAAACCTTACAGCGAGCCTTAAGTACCAATCCTTACGGTTATATTGTTAAACCATTTGTGGAGCGAGAATTATATACAACCATCGAAATTGCGCTCCGCCGCCATCAACTAGATTTAAAACAAGATCAAACCAAACAGTCATTATTAACCACCTTAAAAAATATAGGAGAAGCCACCATTGCTACCGACGCTAATGGCTATATTACCTTTCTCAATCCTGTCGCCGAATCCCTTATCGGCTGGCAAAAATATGAGGTTTTAGGGAAATTAGCATCGAGGATATTGTCCCTCCGAGATGCAAGAAATGGCAAAGCAATTGAAAGTCCAATCGAACAGGCACTCCAAAAAGGAACAAAAATAACTTCGGAAAATTTTGGCCTATTACGTGTGAAAAATGGTGAAGATATCTCCGTTAATCTAACTGCTACCCCAATCCGCGATCGAGAGGGCAAAATTATTGGTAGCGTTATCGTGTGCGAAAATAGCCCCAATCGTCAATTAATAGAAGCCGGAAAAAATCTAGTCGAGACACTAGCACGGGGCATCCAACAATCTTTCAGCATCGAGGATATTTTGAACTTTGCCGTAACAGAGATTCGCCAGCTATTTGAAAATAATCGCGCGATCATTTATCGCTTTAATCCAGATGGCAGTGGTTCAGTAATAGAAGAGTCATTAACCAAGAATTGTCAACCCATGCTGGGATGGCAGGAGTACAAACCTTGGATTGCAGATCCCCATGCGATCGCGCAATATAAATTGGGGCAAATTCAAATCATAGAGGATCTCTACACCAGAGGATTAAAATCAGAACACCTTCAGTTTATCCAGTTTTTCGATATTAGGAGCCAAGTAGTTATTCCCCTATTCAATCGAGAGAAATTGTGGGGATTGTTGATTTGCTACGGTTCCCCTGTTTACTGGCAATGGCAAGAATGGCAGATTGAAATACTAAAAAGTTTGGCAACTCAGATTAATATTGCCATTCAACAGACAGAAATATCTGAGGAACTAAAACTTACTAATCAGAAGTTACAAGAGATCTCAGGTATCGATAGCTTGACGGGATTGCTGGATCGAACTTCCTTTGATGAACGCTTGGCACGAGAGTGGAAACGATTATCTAGTCAGGAGATTCCTCTAGCGATAATCTTGTGCGATATTGATTGTTTTCAAGAATTTAACGACACTTATGGTAATGAATTTGGGAATGATTGTTTGCGGAAAGTTGCGAGTGGAATCAGTCAATCTATTGCCAGAGGTACTGATTTGGTAGCCCGCTACGCAGGAGAAGAATTTATTGTTATGCTACCTCATACTAACGCAGAAGCAGCCGTTTGGATTGCTCAAAAGATGCGGGGTACTGTTAAACGACTCAAAATTGCTCATGCTACTTCTCCTGTTAATCGTTATGTTACCCTCAGTTTTGGTGTTGCTAGCGCGATTCCTAATTTGTACTCTTCACCAAGAATGCTCGTAGCATCTGCGGATCAAGCACTCTATCAAGCTAAATCTCAAGGGCGCGATCGCGTGATACTCTGGAATAGTTACAATTGTCATGTCAAATAACCTCAGAGTTTTTGTTTACGGTACTCTCAAACCAGGGGAGGTAAATTATCAGCGCTACTGCCAAGGCAAAGTTTTAGAGGAAAAATCTGCGATCGCTTATGGTACGTTATTCAATCTCTCTCTCGGCTATCCTGCCATGACTCTTGGTGAAAATATCGTGCGCGGTTTTGTCCTCACTTTCCCCGACTCGAGTATTTTCAGTCTTCTTGATGATTTAGAAGACTATAACCCCCATCGCCTACTAGAGGAAAATGAATATTACCGACAAGAAATTGAAATCTACGATTTAGATGGCAAATCCCTAGGTTTGGCCTGGGCTTATCTGATGACTTTAACACAAATACACCGATTTAATGGTGCAATTATTCCCTCTGGACAATGGACAGTTGATAGTTGA
>DOIX01000195.1:3456-10872 GCA_003511885.1 Cyanobacteria bacterium UBA11153 | reverse complement strand
CTCTTTCGTCGAACTCAGGTCACTAGGGCATCCCCTGTGTTACTCCCGATTAATTTGCCAAAGATTCAAACACTTCACCCGAAAACATCTCCGTCAAAACCCTGAGATAAGGTAAAAAGACTGCCATATCTTCAGCGGAAAGAGAATTGTACATTTCCCAACCGATGATTTTGAGCATCTCTTGTACCAATCCCCAGCTTACCCCCAATCGAGGATATAACATAACGCAAAGGGGAAAAAGTTCTCGCTGTACCGAACAAATGTCGTTTTCCAAAACGCATAAACAGAGATAAATCTGAAACATTTCGACATCGCGAATGGTGGCAATTTTGACGATAGCATCGCTCAAAATACCGCTGTAAGTTTTATGATTTGGATTGAGACGACAAACTTGTTGGCAAACCGAAATAGCAATTTTCGTAATTTTTGGGAGAAAATGCTGAACAGCAGCGAGGATTGAAGAATCATCTGGATGATTTCCAGCAGCTTCATAGGCAGCATGGAGAGGAATATACATGTGGTCATCCATTACCTTAAGATAAGGCTTCCATAATTGTTGTTCGGCAGGAGAAAGCCAAGCAAGTAACTTTTGTCCAGTATAATGAAACTGCATACTGACAAAGCCAATCGCACGACGATCTACGGCAGTATATTTCTGTCTTACTTGACCAAAATCTTTACCGATAACTACTGACAACCGACGGGGCGTACATTCTTCCCCATAAGCTGCCAGAGTTTTTTGAAATAGATAGCGAGTATCGGCGGCAATTTCTAATGGATTAACTAAATCAGGATTAACCGCGTGCCGTCGCAACTCCTCACCAAGTAAAATTTCTGTTTGAGTCCAAGCTTGGGCGCTGGCTAAAGTCAGATTTTCCATCAGTTTTTTGGCAGTATTCTCCCTGGCCTCTCTGGATGTAAAGTCTGTGAGATGATGAGGGTGTTGGGGGCGAGAGTCCCGATCTTTTTCCTCGACGGATACCAGATATTTCTTTGCCCAAAGAACTGCCAAAGAATGGACATTTCCTGTGGATGATTGGGAAATAGCAGGTATGGATGAAAGGTCATTAAGTGGATAGTTGGATGTTAAATTTTGATGGGAACGCTCTCCTGGCCCAGTTGATATTAATGAGTGTGTCATACTAAAAAAATACCTTAAATGTCTTGACTATTAGGGAGATTTGAAAGAACTAATATAACACCAATTTACCAATTTTAAAAACTCGGTTTATGTTTGAGTAAAAATAGACCTCTTGCCAAAGTCAAAGTGACAACCCTTAATTGGTTTAATATATCCCCCTTATCTATAGCGGGGGATTAGCTCAAAAAAAACTGGTTTTTTAGCTATGAGGGAAAGGTGTTTCCTCTCAGGGAATAGAAAGGATAAGCAGGTGGGAGATATTCCCACCTCTCTGTTGAGATTTGGCATTTGGTTAATAAACTGTACAAGTCTTAACAGAGTAGAGGATGGATCGCACTGTGTCTCCTTTGAGGAGAAGTGGCGATACCCACTCGACTCGGAACTTTTCCATTTGTCATATTTTGACTTTTCTGGTAACTTATCTGCTCGTAAATTGATAATTTTTAAAGAAACTAAACATTTCTTATAAATCAAGGGCGATCGCAAAGTCCAGAGTTTCAAAGCCCAGTCACGCCTAAGTTTAGCATCTCTCCAACCAGATCGGGATCCAGACGATTGGTTCTTTAAGGCTTGAGCGCAGCGATCTGGATCGCAATATAACAGTTATATAGGTCATTTACCGTAAAAGTGCTGGGCCCTCCAGTTATCGCAATTAGACATCTCCAGAAACTAGGTTTTGATCCCGACAGGGTAAGGGTTTGAGATTGTTTGTTCAAGAAGTCTATTGTCCCCTCTTTGGGTCTATCGCAGGTTAAGCTAGAATAAATAGTCTAATTGCTGCCCTTGGCGTAGTGTATCGAACAGAAGGCGATCGCACCAATCTCCAGTGGCAGCAATTGTGGGATGTGGCAAGTGAGATATTTGTCCATCCAAGCTGTAACTATCGTTGTACACAATCGTTTTGAGCAGGAAATACTACCGTGGATGCGGGGAATCAGCGGATTTTAGGCTATTTTATCGAAGAAGCGAAAGAACACCTCGACACCATCGAAAAAGGGCTATTAAATTTGCCTGCGGTTGTCAAAGATCCAGATACAGTGAATGAAATGTTCCGCGCTGCCCATTCGGTTAAAGGAGGAGCAGCGATGCTGGGCTATGGTAGTATTCAAAAAACCGCACATCGATTAGAGGATGGTTTTAAAATTCTCAAGGAGCACGATCTCAAAGTTGACAGTAACCTGGAAACCTTATTCTTTCAGAGTTTCGACATCCTTAAAGATTTGATCGAACAATTGCAAGGACCATTTGGCTTGCGGGAAGATGAAGCCCAAAAAGCAGTCCAAGCCGCAGAACCAAATTTTATGCGATTGCAGAATTATCTGGAACGCCTAACGACGGGAGGAGCTGGTGCAGCCGCAATGGAAGCCCCGGCAGAAGCCACATCGGTGACAAGCAAGAGTCCCCCTGACTTTGCCATTCAAGTTACGGGGATTCTCAAACAAATGTTGCAGTTATTTAAACAACAAGATACACCAACCAGTCGCCAACAAATTCAGGAATATTGCAAGCATTTAGCCAAGATGGGAGGAGGTGGGGCATCTTGGCAAGAATTACTAAAAACCTGCTTTCATGCGATCGCAAACACTAAAAATTCTTATCAAACCCTAGCACCCCTAGTCATTAAAGAGGTCAAGCAAGCCAGCGATTTCGTGCAACAAGGCAAAGGAAATGGGATCGCGCCTAGTCCAGAATTACAGAAACTTGCGATCGCAACGCCACCCCAACCTCCTGCCCAACCTCCTAGCAAACCTGCTACGGAAACTCCAGTCAAACCTCCTAGCAAACCTCCAGTCAAACCTCCTAGCGAAACTCCTGTTAAAGCTAGCACTTCACCTGCCCCTGATACTCCTGCCAAACAAATTACGATTCCCATTGAAGCAAAAGGAGCAGCTAAGGCAATTATTAAAGCCTTTAATAAGAAACAAATTGTCCAACTTGTTAAGTTACTCCATGCTCACGCGAAAAATAATTAGGGTTTGCTGACGGGAGTCTTTTCATGAGGTTTCAAGAAAGCAGGGGCGCTCTGAATCGGGGGTGCTTATTGAGAGGGTTTAAGCGATTTTTTCCTAAATGGAAAATATACAGTTTAAATGCGTAGCAGCTTATCAACTCTCAACTCTCAATTATCCACTAGCCACTCTCAACTAATTACTTATCTCCCGATATGGCGGGATGCAAGCTGCATGGCATCAAACATATCGACATCACCATCTCCATCTGCATCTAAAAAAGCATTAAGAACAGAATTACCACCGCCAGCATTGTTAGTATCAGCACCAGTTTGAAGGAAATTAAGGACAACGGGAACTAACGTAGGTAACATAGATTGAATTGTGGCTCCATTTATTCCCGTTTTTGCTTCAATTTCGCTGATAAGCTGTTGAAGCTGAGGTGCGCTAAAGAGCATTTCCACGACTTGATTGTTAGGATTAGTGCCACCGAATTGATTAACAATGCCTTCGGCTACAGCATCTCCCTCATTATTCCGCTTATCTTGAAGTGCGCCTCGCACATAGTTTCCAACAATAGAGATAGCGGAGCCTACTGCACCTGAATCGCTTTGATGGTTACTACTCAGTTGTTGCACTGTATCTAGAATATTACCAATCTGATTAGTACTCCCTTGTTGGGAGGGGTTTGTTACTGCACCGAGGATTTGGTTAAACAGGCTCATAATTTTTGTTCCTAATTGTTACCAGAGATTCAATCGATTTCCGATATTCTGGAACAATTATGGTTTAATTAATCGCCAGCTTCCAGCCCTGAGTGTAAATCTTAATCTTTTTTTTAACCTTCAGAGCTGAAAAAACCCACCTATACCAAATCAGAGTTGGTTAGCCTTGATTTGACAGCTTTCTGCTCCAACCCCTAGCCAAGAGCCAATAGTCCCTTGCTATAGAATGAATATATAGCAGTGTACGTTAAGAGAGTAGATATGCACAGGAATCAAGTTGTTTTATACCCTATTCCCGCACCCAAGATGGAATCATGCCCCTACCTCGCCTCTTAACGCTGATTATTGGTGTTAGCCTGATTTTGGGGTTAATGCTCTGGCTGATTGATTCCCTCCATCGGCTCTATATCCAAATTTCTTTTACTGCCCCACTCCTGGCTAATTTACTCCTCTTGTTAATTATTGCCCTGATTGGGATCTTAATTTTTGCCTTTATTTATTATCTGCGGCTCTTTGGGGGAGGGAAAAAATCTCATGCCAAACGCATCCTGGCACCTAAAATCCCGCAGGTGAAGGCGGAGGCAGCTTCGGAAACTCTCAAAGCGGTGCGTCAGCAAGTTAAGCAGATTCAGGATGAGGTGGCACGACAAGAATTATTAAGTAGATCTCGAGAGATTGAGGCTATTTTAGCTCGTGGTGAGCTACAGGTGGTAGTATTTGGAACTGGTTCGGCTGGAAAAACTTCTCTGGTGAATGCGTTAATTGGACGGATGGTGGGGAAAGTGGGTGCGGCGATGGGGACGACAGCGGTTGGGGAAACTTATAGTTTGAAGTTGAAGGGATTAAATCGCCAGATTTTGATTACTGATACTCCGGGTATTTTAGAGGCGGGGGTGGCAGGTACGGAAAGAGAAATTTTGGCGCGACAGTTGGCAACGGAAGCGGATCTATTATTATTTGTAGTTGATAATGATTTAAGAAAATCGGAATATGAACCTTTAAGAAGGTTAGCAGAAATTGGTAAACGCTCTCTCTTGGTTTTGAATAAAAGCGATCTTTATACTGATGAAGATAAAGAGATTATTTTAGCCAGATTGCGGCAACGGGTGCGGGGTTTTATTGCTGCAATGGATGTAGTTGCGATCGCAGCTAATCCGGATCCTCGTTTTCTGGAAGAGGCGGTCGATGTCGAACCCGACGTGATGCCTTTAATTCGCCGTCTGGCGGCGGTTTTGCGGGCTGAGGGAGAAGACTTGGTTGCTGATAATATTTTACTCCAATCTCAGCGTTTGGGTGAAGATGCTCGCCGTCTCATTGATAATCAACGACGGCGACAGGCGGAAAAGGTGGTGGAAAGGTTTCAGTGGATTGGTGCAGGGGTAATTTCAGTTACGCCTTTACCTGTGGTTGATTTATTAGCAACTGCTGCTGTTAATGCTCAAATGGTGGTAGAAATTGGCAGAATTTATGGTTGCGATTTGAATATGGAAAGAGGGAGGGAACTTGCTTTATCTTTAGGGAAAACTTTGGCTAGTTTAGGGATTGTCAAGGGAGCCATTCAACTGATTTCTACCGCCTTACAATTAAATGTGGCAACTTATTTAGTTGGCAAGGCTATTCAAGGGGTGACAGCGGCTTATTTAACTCGGATTGCTGGGAAAAGTTTTATTGAATATTTTCGTCACAATCAAGATTGGGGAGATGGGGGGATGACGGAAGTGGTACAGCGGCAGTTTCAGCTTAATCGCCGCGATGAGTTTATTAAAGCATTTGTCACGGATGCGATCGCGCGGGTGGTTAATCCTTTGAAGGAGAAGGAAGAAGTGAATGAGGCAGAGGAAGTGGACGGTGATGGAGTTAAGGACTAGATGTGGTAGAGTATGATGAGTAAAAATTGGAACAAATTTCACATTACTTTTTAGCATAAGAGTGCAAGAACCTGAAGAACCAATTCAAGAAGTCCACGCAGCAGTAAACCCCGAAGGCTGCACAGCTCTAGAAAGGAGATTGAAGCAGATGGGACTTGTTATTCACCTAGTGGAGGCTGTCAACACGGGAACAAAAGACTTACCCTACGATTGCATTTTTGAAGGTGAAGATGCCGATCCTAACGCAGATAGATTTAGTTCACTTCAGTATAAAGACGATTAAAATGCCATATAGATACTACGAAGCAACCCATCACCAATTCAATCCTCAACTTGGAGAATATACTCGTTTAGAATGGGCTGAAGGAATTCCAGTTAAGGGAGAGTGTGTAGCAATTGGAAGTGAGAGAAGTTGGGAGGTTGTCGCTATTGATGAGTTTCGCTTAGAAGCACAAACTCAACCTGAATTTGAAACTGATTCACTTGTATTTTTGAATCACTGTGGTTTGGTAGGAGAGATTTTACCTCAGCGCTTGGATTGGGCTAGGATTAAGATGTTCAAAGATAATCCTCTTACTATTCTTCAAATTTTCGTTGCTGATAATAGAGAATTGATTCAATCTTCTATCCATTTTTATGGTAAGAAAGTTAAAGTGGGAGCTTATTTAAGAGAGTACGATTACTCTAAGCGTGAATTTATCAAATTACCTTGGCGAGTATCGCGGATAGATAGTTATTTGCCGGAAGCTCATCAAAATCCTGATTATTGTTATGCAGGGATTCATATTGCTCATTGTGTTAGGGTTTCATTGATTGATGGTAATTCTCAATCTGACAGTCGAATTCTCGCAGCGAGTAGGGTTGGTTAAGTGTAGCTATAAGCCAGGAGATGGATATTATTTTATTGATAGGGATGGGTTACTTCTCATAAAGTCCAGAAAAATAGTACAACTCGTTTAATGCTTCCTCCTGTCAACATGTCTCATAACCAATCCCGTCTTTGTCGTGATTAAATTGATCTTCAAGTTCCATCTCATATCCAATGTAGATTTGTTTTAGTTCACAATCAAATTGGTCAAAATCTTCATCCGATAAATCTCCCTCATTATAATCATATTGTAACTCTTGTTTTTCCTCTTCATATTTTGCTAATAACTCGTGACCCTTTTCATAATAGTTAGATTCTATGTCGGAGTAACTCTTTTGATATTCTTCTTCAATAGATTTTTTGATCCTACCATGTTGCCCATCCTCATAAAAAAAATCATGATCTTCTTCATATCTTATCGTCTTACCCAAAACCAAACATTTTACAGTTTCTGCTCCCGCAGATTTCAGTAAGTCTTGACAAGCTTTTAAAGAATTGCCAGTTATTTCATGATTCATCCTCTTGCTGTAACTGCTTCAATTCTGCTAATCCTGCTTTGACATCTTGCGTTTGATAATGCTTGGCATCGTTACCATCTTTACCAAATATAACTACAGGGTTTGGCAGAAGTGGATGAATCCAGTAAGAATGACTGCCTTTCCCACGTTTGGGCAAGAGTGAAAATCCTGCTTTCTGTAACATCTGTTTTAATTTCTCTAACTTTTTTAGGCATTTGTCATCAAAAATTTTCTTGAATAAAAATTAGGTAATTTAAGTGCTTCTGCACTTAGGGTATGAGTCGGGCAGTCTTTACTCTGGGATAGGGAACTCCTTAAGGCTATTGCTATATAGCAACCGCCACATC
>DOIX01000195.1:0-3146 GCA_003511885.1 Cyanobacteria bacterium UBA11153 | reverse complement strand
GTCAACTGTCCACTGCTATAGCTATGCTGGGAAGTTCCCAGGCTAGGATGTCCCCAGAGGGATGAGACGGCTCCCGCCCTCACCCCCAACCCCTCTCCCTCAAAAAAAAAATTAATCAACAGAAGTTAACAAACGAGCAAATTTTCGCGGAGGCGATCGCAGATAATGGTTGGGCGATCCTCTAAAATAGTCTCAGAGTAAGGACTTCCGGTGGTAAGGCTAGATTAAATTGGCGATCGCAGATTATTTCGATCCCCAGTTGTGGCACAATATTTATAATTTGTTTAACATTACGGGATAACTTACTGTAACTGATGTTTCAATCTGACTGACTGGCGCTGGAATCATCTCGCCCCGGAAGTCTAAAATCTGGACGAGGAGGAGATACGCGATCGCTAAAATGAGGGAAATTGCACCTGCGATCGTAGCAACTATTTGAGAACGATTCATTTTGTTTGTGAGAATAGAGAGTAGGTAGTCAAGAAAGTAAAAGGTTTATTCGCAATTAGCCATCAGCTATTGTGCATCACCAGGAGAGATAGGATGAGAAGAAGAAAACAAATTTTCGTTCCCCATAGTTTATCAAAGCGGAAACAAAGGAAAAGACAGATAACGGTGGTGGCGGGAATTGGACTTTGTGCCTTGTTGATCGGCGGAAGTATCCTAGGGAGGAACTATAATCTTGGATCGACGCTGGGCTGGATACCCTTTTTGAATTATAGTTCAATTAAACCGGAAGATCGCGGTAATACGCCCACACTGAGACTGGTTTCTGTACCTGCGGCGCAGAGAGCCGAGGAACTAAAAGCGATCGCCAAAGGTGACAAATCTCTGGAAAGATCCCGCGCTCGTTACCTTTTAGCCGCTGATGCCATTGCTGCCAAGCAAGGGAAAGAGGCATTGAAATGGCTGAATGGTTTGGATAAAGAGTATCCGATTCTATCAGGCTATATTGCACTTCAGAAAGCTAGGGCTTACGAAACAATAGGGGACAAAAATAAAGCCGCTAAAGCTTGGCAAGATTTATTAAAAAATTACAGCAATCAACCAGTAGCAGCCGAAGCTTTATATGCCCTGTCTGGTCAAAATTCTCAATATTTGGATTCGACTTTGACTGCCTCGGCAAATCAGTCAGGAGTCATGGGAAAATTTCAGCATTTTTCGGCAATATCACCTCAAGATCCGAAATACTGGGAAACTGCGATCGCGAAATACCCCTCTCATCCCCTCATCCTGGAATTAGCCAAGGCCAAAATCGCGAAAGATCCAGCTCAACCCGATCTGATGTTAATTTTAACTCGCTATGGCTTCGACCAACCCAAAATAACTGAGATTCTCGATCGGTTTGTCGGTCAATATGGGAAAACGGGTGAAGATAAAGACAAACCAATTATTACAGAAAAAGATTGGGAAGCAATCGCTAAAGGGTACTGGAAGGCCAAAAAATATGGTCAAGCTAGTGCCGCCTACGCCAAAGCCGAAAAGACAGCTCGTCATGCTTACTTAGTCGCATTAGGATTAGAATATGCCGAAAAACGAGGCGATGCTAAACTAGCTTATCAAAAAGTAGTCGAAGAATTTCCTCGAACCACAGAAAGCTTTGATGCCCTGGTCAAAATTGCTAAACTAGAACCAGATATTGAAGCTGTTCCTTATTTGGATCGAGCCATCGAACAATTTCCCGATCGCGCAGGGGAAGCAGTTATCCTTAAAGCGGAAACTCTCGAACGTCTTTCCAGCCAAAAAGCCGCCGATTTAGCCCGCGAATCCCTCCTCACCACATACAGCAAATCCCCAGGAGGTGCTGCCTATCAGTGGAAAGTGGCTCGTGCCAAAGCAGCAGGAGGAGACTTACAATCAGCATTCCAATTAGCCCAAACCATTACTAAAAACAACCCTGATAGTTTTTTAGCACGTCAAGCCGGATTTTGGGCAGGAAAATGGGCAAACAAATTAGGAAAAAAACAGGAAGCCCAAGCCGCCTTCCAACAAGTCATTGCCAATCATCCCCAATCTTACTATGCTTGGCGATCGGCAGGACAACTCGGTTGGCAAGTAGGAGACTTCAAAACCATAGCCCAGACTAATCCCAAAATAGTACCACCACCAACCCGCCCCATTTTACCTCTGGGTTCAGAAACTTTAAAAGAACTCTATCAACTAGGTCAAAATAGAGATGCTTGGCTCTTGTGGCAAGCCGAATTTAACAATCAGATTAACCCCACAGTTACTGAACAATTTACCGATGGATTGCTCCGCATCGCCAAAGGAGATTATCTAGAAGGAATTTCCATCATCTCCAGTTTAGAAGATAGAGAAAAACCCGAAGAAAAAGCCGAATACGCCAAACTGCAAAAAAATCCCGATTTCTGGTATGCCTTGTATCCCCTACCCTTTATGGATGCGATCGCAAATTATTCCCAAGAGCGCAATCTCAACCCCCTCCTCACCATTTCCATCATTCGCCAAGAATCCCGTTTTGAGCCAGATATTCGTTCCTCAGCAGGTGCAATTGGCTTAATGCAGATGATGCCAAGTACAGGTGAATTAGTTTCCCAAAAAATAGAGTTGGCAAAATACAATTTAGATAATCCTAACGATAATATCAAATTGGGGACATGGCTCCTAGCAGATTTACTGCAAAGCCATGGCAATAACTCCGCCCTAGCCGTTGCCAGTTATAATGCAGGATCCGGAAACACAGGGCAATGGCTAGCAGGAAAAGGTACAATCGATACTGATGAATTTATCGAATCTATTCCTTTTCCCGAAACCCAAGATTATGTGAAGCAAGTTTTGGGCAACTATTGGAATTACTTGCGCCTTTACAATCCCGAAATTGCGGCAAAAATGAAATGAGGGGAGTGGGGAATTGCTAATGGATAATGGGCTAATTACTATAGCACTACGGGTTGAGATTAGGACGTTTCGATCCCCCCTTACCCCCCTTAATAAGGGGGGAATAAGCCCAAAAAGAATGTCCTAATCTATATTTGTACTGCTATAATTGCTAATGGCTACTCCCCACTCCCTCACTCACTATTTCCCACTCCTTTACTAAGCCGTTACGCATTTAATTTATCTGTTTTGAATGAGGGGGAGCAGGGGAGCAGGGGATCTCTTGAGAGGGTTTGATGACTTTTTCC
>DOIX01000194.1 GCA_003511885.1 Cyanobacteria bacterium UBA11153 | reverse complement strand
TGTTTAACTTTTCAATTCCGACATTTACAAGCTTTTGTTCAGTTAGAGGGAGTTCCTGGTAGCGGAAAGGGGATGTTTCAACGCATATTAACAGCAATTGTAGGAGAGAAGAACACAACGCCAACACACTTGGATAAATTAAGGAATGAATATTATCTAGCGGAAATAATCACGGCACAATTGGTAACTCTTGCTGATGAGGAAAAACAGATAGGAACTCATGGGGGATTAAAGAATTTAACTGGACGGGATATGATTTCCTTCCGTGAGCCATACGGAAAACCTGGTAAATCTTGGTTTGATGGTTTGTTACTAATCAGTAATAACACCCCTATCTTTACTGGTGATACTGCGGGTTTAGACCGACGGAATATACTAATAAAATTCACCAAAAAGGTAGAAAACCGTGACACTGAGGTAGAATCCCATATCTTAGATAATGAGCTTGGAGCCTTGACAAGAATTGCTTTGTTGATGACTCCAAAACAGATTAAATCACTGTTGGCAGACGAACAATCAGCGTCAAGAAAGATTCAGTCGAAGCTAGACAAGTGGAATAGTTCTACAGTTAGTGATTCCGTTGCAGCTTGGATAGAGGAATGTTTAACCCCGTCGCCACTAGGTAATGACTTTTATGTATCAGGAAGTGAGAAAACTGGCATTGCCCATGGACTGTTTGATGATTATAAAGAGTTCTGTGAAAAAGGCAAGCTGTCAGGGTTAGCCATCAACAAATTTGTACCAAGACTCACTCAGCACCTTGATTTTCTCGAATGGGAGTATGCTGCAAAGAAGACCAACAAGGGGAAGGTAATCCAAGGTGTAAAGCTCAATGACGGCTCTCACCCGCTAGTCAGTACAACACTAGAGGAAAAAATAAATGTTTCAAATGAACCGTCACTACCGTCACTATCGTCACCTTCCTTGCAACGTAAGGATTCTGAACCGTCACCACTGCCGTCACCGGAATTAAATCAACCGTCACTACCGTCACCACAGCCAGAACTACCACAACCGATAGATACCCCAATAGAAATAAGCAAAAGTGACGGTACTTTAGGTGTCAGTGACGGTTCATCTGACAAAAGTGACGGTACTCAAAAACCCCAAAACCCTTACTACATAAGCAAAGGTGACGGTAGTGACGGTAGTGACGGTAAAAATCAGACAATTAAAAAAAATGAACCCACAACCACAGAACCCGCAATAGGACATCAAGGGGGGCGAAAGGTTGAACCAATTGCTAAAGCAGTCTATGGACTTGATTTTTCTGGGGTGACAGATTCCTCTTGTCCAGAACCAAAAGAGGAGGAGGAGATAGTGGTTGGTAGCTACGTCGTTGTCTGGAAGACTGGAGAGTCGGGATACGTTCAAGCGATTACTCCTGATGGCTATTACGAGATTAAATTGGATAGCCCTCGAACACAAGATGACGACTCAGTACTTGAAGTGATTGGGCTAAAGAAATTTGCTTTAGGCATAATTCCTGAGAAGACAGAATAACCGCCATGGTCAAAGGGTGTGAGGCTTTTCATTCTCTTTAACAATTTATTTAACTTTCCTCAGAGTGTGGTATATTCTGGGGGAAGTTATTTAACAAAACCATAATGAAAAAACAATCAAATTACTATGATAGACTTTCTTGTTTGGTCGAATTTTATACCCATAATACTCACTGTCATTTTACTTGTTACATTGGTATTTGGTGCTATAGCCATGATAGCTGCATCAATTTCAGATAGTAGAGCCAAAAAGACATTGAGTTCACAACGAAGAATTAGATGGCTAGAGTACCAGCTATCTCTTTTTGAAAGTGAAAAAAGAGAATTTTTATTTGATAAAGAAATTGATGCGATTGAAGTGGTTACTACAAGCCAAGAAATAATTAACAAACTAGAGATTGCTGAATTTACACCTCATAAAATTTCATCAATCAAGAAAGAATATGAATATCTTATAGAAAACGAAGAAATACTTGAATTAACCCTTAACTTGGCTTTGGATTTTTTCTTGAGTCCTTTCTCCATTATGGAGAAAAATAGTTCACTTAAGTTACAAGACAGTAGATTATTTGGTTCTGATATAAAAATCATTGAATCAACACTGATAGTGTCCGTAAGTGTTGTTGAAAAAATATCAAAACTTTTAGATTTAGAAAAAACACAAATTAAAACAACTAATAATTTATTTCAAAAAATAAAGCTAAATGAGCGCCAAACCAGGACAATGACTAAGTTGCTTAGTTAACCAAAACTTATCAACTACCTTCTCAAAACAACTCAGGCACTTCTACCCGATTAATAATGCCAGCGTAATTATTGAAAATCGTCTGAATTCCTGATTTACTTCCATGAGTAAGGCTTGCGCATTTAACCACATCTTTAGTCTTTTCAAGGAAGTGACTAATAAACGTGTGTCTTGTATTGTACTGGGGTCTATACTCTATTTTTAATTCACCTAGGCATTTCCTCCAGATACGCTGAGAAAAATTATGGTCATCAATTGAACATCCTTTCGGGCTAGAGAATACCAATGATTCTGGATTTTTATCAGACTGCTCATGTCGTGCTGTCAACATTTCCAACAAAGTATGATTCATGGGAAATTCTCTTGTTTTATTGGTCTTAGTAGTCTTGCGTATCCTGTGAGAGGTATTATTTTTGTTTCTTCCTAGAGATTCAGAAATAAATAATAAATTGCGATTGAAATCAATATGTTTCCACCGCAACCCTATCGCTTCACTTGTTCGAGTACCTGTCAAAAAGAGAAACTTAACATAATCGGCATAGTGACGATAATATTCACTGGTTTGAAACCAATCAATAATCGCTCTTGTCTCTTCAGTAGTAAATGGCTTAGGTAATGGCTTGGATTCTACGGTAATTTTGATTGGTTTGAATATTGTCGGACTTATAACCTGTAAGGTATCCAAGTATCGCTTTATAGTCCGGTTAGCGGTTCCTCTTGTTTCTTTAATCCAATTGATAAAATCCTGAGCATTTTCTGTGGTTTCAATATCTTGGCTGTAATATCTTAACAAGTGAAGCAAAGCTTTATCAGGGGAACAAAACTTATTCTTTAATCGCTTTTCTAGTAATTCAGTTAATGTCAGCGCTCTTTTTTCTTCGGTAACCTTAAATTCCTTCTTTACTACCTTTCCATACTTCTCCAAGGTGACATCCACCCTCTCGTAGGCTATATCAGATTCAATCATTTTTACCTTGGCATCCACAGCTTTCCTATTGGACTTGGTATCGGATAGGCCAGTAGATAGCCTGTATTGTTTGCTCTTGTATGTCCATCTGAGATGTAGGTAGCCGTACCTGTCGAACACCGTGACTTGTGATTTTGGCATTTTGCATGAGTATAGTTGCTCATACAGCAGTGCTAATTCCGTGCTAGGTGATTCACATACAAGGACGTGTTGTCTATGTTCCGAACAATGTTCGGAACACTGGAAGTATGTGGCTAAATCCATATCCATCAACGACTAGGGAGAGGTGGGTATCGAGATACCCCTACTCCTTATTTTGATGGACACAACTGGACTCGAACCAGTGACCCCTACGATGTCAACGTAGTGCTCTAACCAACTGAGCTATGCGTCCTCACCGACCAGTAAATCAATATAGCACAGAACTGGAAAAAAAAGCAACAGGATGGGGAGAAAAAAATTGGGAAGGGGAGCAGGGAGAGTGGAAAATTCTCGATCCCCCCGATACCCCACTCCCCACTCCCTACTCTCTACTCCCCATTCCTGAGAAAAATCCACCGGAAATGGTCTCAAAAGCAGTTAGTTCTGCTAGAATACCTAGGTTGTTCAGCCTAAGCTAACATCTTTGAGTCAATCAGCAGTAGACATCTCAACCATTGATACATTAGCGCAGGAACTTGCGACAATCCAGCAAACGGGTGCTAAACGTATTGCGCTATTGGGTTCGCGTCATGTTCCCATTACTCATCAACATCTGATTGAGATGATGAGCTACGCTATGGTTCTAGCGGGTAATCGTCTCATGACATCAGGCTCTGCAGGTACTAATTCAGCCGCCATTCGAGGGGCTATGCGTGCGGATCCTAATTTGTTGACTGTGATTTTGCCCCAAAGCCTGGAAAGGCAGCCACGGGAATCGCAGGAACAATTAAAGCAAGTGATGCACTTGGTAGAAAACCCAGAAAACGATCATCTATCTCTGGGAGAAGCTAGTGCTTTGTGTAATGCGGAAATAATTTCTCGGTGTCAGCAACTCGTTTGTTTCGCTTTTCACGACAGCAAAACTTTGCTGAAAACTTGTGAGGAGGCGGAAGCACAACGGAAAGTTGTCACACTTTTTTATTTTGATTAGTTTTTGGTTGTTTGTTGTTGGTTATTAGTTTTTGGCTATTTATGTGGTTCAGGGTAAATCCACTATCGCTTGATTAGTCTAATAAATTATTGATGAATAAATTAGACCAATAACTAATAACTAACAACCAAGAACTAATCACCAATAGCTAACGACTTTTCAAACAATTGTCGCACCGCTCGCAGCGAAAATCAATTGCTTCTTTAGTGAAGCCAAATTCTCTTAACAAAAACTGCCAGCGACAGTCGCGAGTGCTGAAATATTGAGTCATTTGAGATTGAATCTCTTCTTGGGTGGCACTTAGCTTGGCTAAACTGCTAGAATCAACACGAGGATTTTTGCGATAGGAGAAAGGATCTAACCATTCTAGCCGATCGGCACTGTGCAGAAGTGCTAAGGCTATTTCACCGTCACGATATTTTGTGGCGATGGTTTTGACTTCTCCCTGAAGTGGTAATTTCTTGACTAATTTTTGCGCATTTTTGTATTGCGATCGCAATTTGTTGACAAAAAAACTTTGCCGCTGTTTATCCTCTGGATTTAACCATCCCGTTGGCTCGCTAATTAATGTGAGCGCATCAGCAGGTAACCCATCTCTTCCTCCACGCCCGACTTCTTGAATATATTCTGACAAGAGTTGAGGTGCTTGGAAATGTACTACCCACCTGACATCTGGTTTATTTATCCCCATGCCAAAGGCAGAAGTACATATTACAAATTGAGTGCTTCCGTCTAACCAACTCCCTTCAATTTTTCTCCTTTCCTCGGCACTTAATCCGGCATGATAGGCGGCAGTTGCATAACCTAATTTCTCAAACCATTGCGCTAATTCTTCACTATCTCGCCGAGAACGAACATAGACTAATCCACTTTGTCTGCTTCTAGCTTGGATAAATTTTAACATTTTTTGACGACGACCTCTGGGAGTCCAAACGGTTTGAACTTTGAGGTTGAGATTGTCGCGATAAGGAGAGATTAAAAAGAATTTTGGCTGTTGTAATTTGAGGACTTTTTGAATGGTTGCTTGGGCGGTAGTATCGGCTGTAGCTGTGAAAGCCGCGATCGCAATTTTTGTCCCTGGTGGCTTACACTTCAGCAAGGCTTGTCTGACTGCACCTAAACGCCGATAAGCAGGACGAAAGGTATCTCCCCATTGTACCAAGCAATGGGCTTCATCTAGAATTAAACCATTAATCTCCAGTTGTGGCTGACATAATCTTTCCCAAACTGCTTCGCTCAGTAAAGTTTCTGGGGATAGATATAGTAATCTTAGCTCCTGACGTTCTAAATCTTCCATAATTTTTCGCCTTTGTTGGGATGGCAATTCACTATGCAATAGAGCAGCAGGTAAGTTACGATCTTTTAATTCTTGCACCTGATTTTCCATCAGCGCAACCAGAGGAGAAATAACTAGAGTTAATCCAGATTGTAATAAGGCTGGAAGTTGAAAGCAAATCGATTTACCTCCACCTGTCGGCAAGACAATTAGTGAATCGCGCTTGTCTAATAGGCTGCGCACAATTTCACCTTGGGGGGGACGAAAATCATCATATCCCCAAATTTTTTTGAATTCGAGGCGGACATCATCCCAGGAAGTTATAGCAGGATATTTCATGATTGGTAGTAGCGGCAATAGTTTTTGGGACTCTGCTTGCTTGGAGGAATAGATTGTACCAGGTTTGAGCCTGAATTTTACTCAGACGAAAGAAAAGCACCCCAACCAAACAGGACTCAGTTTTCCCGTATTTTACCCCATAATACAGGCTGGTCTCTGTATTACACCTCCGTAAATATACGGATTAAATCTGGGTAAATTGACGGAAAATCGTTGGAGAAAAAATTCGTTTTGTGGAGAAAATTTTGCTGGTCGTAATACATCGGTCATACGAGTCAGCCTCAAAATGTAGGCTGGGTAGAATCAAGTCAAACCTAACTAAGACAATGGTTTGGTGTGACGAGTTTTTGATCGCGGAAAATATATAGCAGTTGATAGTTGATAGCAAACCATCTATCTGTAGGGTATCCTACGCTCAAGCTAACGCACCATCCACTCATCCACTATTGATAGAATCAGATAGTTGACAGTGGAGAGCTGAGAATTAACAGTCGAGCAATCTGAATAATTCAGGACTTACGCATTTTCTGAGCGTGAGCGATCCTCTCACACTACCAATAGTGGCATAATAGTTAAGTATCCTATATATGTAGTGCGAGCAT
>DOIX01000078.1:22823-23087 GCA_003511885.1 Cyanobacteria bacterium UBA11153 | reverse complement strand
GTTTGATAAACGGTTTGATTTCCATTAAATAACTGTCAACTGTCAACTATCAACTGTCAACTGTCAACTGTCAACTATCAACTGTCAACTATCAACTGCTATAAGACATCCTCAAACACTAAAACCAATTCACAGAAAGTATTTCCATGGGTGAATGCGTGAGTTTTGATGTTTGAGTTTTGCTATAGAGCAACCGCCACATTGGTATTGACAGAAATAGAGCGGTTTCCGCAGTAATGAGGTACACTTAATCGATCCTCAACA
>DOIX01000078.1:0-22550 GCA_003511885.1 Cyanobacteria bacterium UBA11153 | reverse complement strand
ATAAGAGCGGGAACCGCTGTAACGTCATGAATAGAGCCTTTAGCCCTGACTTCATAAAAAGTTTGATTGCCATCAAATAACTGTCAATTGTCAACTGTCAACTGTCAACTATCAACTATCAACTATCAACTATCAACTGCGATAGTTAGTGTTTATTGGCTAAACTAAAGTCACGAAAATGACGTGCTTGCTCTTCAATGCGAGTGGCTAATCTATCGCATACGAGGTTGCATAACTCAAAAATTAATTCATCTTCAACTTTGTAGTAAGCCGAAGTACCTTCAGCACGACGACTAAGAATTCCAGCTTGCAGCATGACTTTCAAATGTTTTGAGACATTTGCTTGACTAGTCTCTGTAGCTTCCACCAACTCTTGCACGCATTTCTCACCTTCCCGCAGCAAATTGAGAATGCGTAGGCGCATTGGCTCGCTTAAGATACTGAAATATTCAGAAACTTGTTGTACTACCTCTTTTGGTACGGAGCGTGATGTAACCATCGACATAAACCGAATTTCGGCGATCCCCAGATTTTAGTCTATTTTACTCAATTGATAACAATTCAGTAATCCTTATCCTGGATTAATTCGCATTAAGGGTTGATTGTACTCGATCGGTTGACCATTCTCCACCAAAATTTCCATCACTTGTCCAGATATCTCGGCTTCAATTTCGTTCATGAGCTTCATCGCTTCAATGATACAGAGGGTTTGACCTGTGCGAATGCGATCGCCCACTTCGACGTAGGGAGCTTCATCTGGCCCTGGGGCGCGGTAAAATGTCCCCACCATTGGTGACTTAACTTCTTCCCATTTTGGGGTTGGGGGAGGAGGTGGCGGGGCTTCTTCCACAACTGGTGGTAGAGTCTGTTTGGTTGGCAGATTACCCACGGCGGCTGGCAATTTCACTGCTTCAGCAGACACGACGGTATTGATGGCTGGAATGGAAACCAAACCTTTGCGCACCGTCAGTTCAAAGTCAGAACTTTTTAGGGTAAATTCCGCAATATCAGTTTGCGCGATCGCGGAAATCAGTTCTCGGAGTTCGTTAAAGTCTAAAGACACGACTATATTAGGGAAAATAGGTAATGGGGAATGGGTAATGGCGAATGGGGAATGGGGTTATTTGTTGCTTGTTAGTTGTTGGTTATTGCTTGTTGGTTTTTGTTCTTTGTTTTTTTTCTTGGTTAAGTTACATTAACAATTAACAATTGACAATTAATAACTTACAATTAACAACTCATAACCAACAACCACCTCGGTACTCCCCACCCCCTCATTTTTGGGACAATTTACTCGCGACCTAAATAGGTATCGTTACGAGTGTCGATTTTAATCCTTTCTCCAACAGAAATAAACAGAGGAACCATTACCTGTGCCCCCGTTGAAACCGTAGCGGGTTTACTACCACCAGTGGCAGTATCGCCTTTGACACCCGGATCGGCAGCTATGACTTCTAATACCACAGAATTGGGCAGTTCCACTTCCATCACTTGTTCGCCCCAGGTGACAACATTAACTTCCATCCCTTCCGTGAGGTACTTAACGCGATCGCCAATCTGGGCACTACTTAGGGTACTCTCTTCATAGCTTTCCATATCCATGAAGACAAATTGATCGCCTTCTTTATAAGTGTGTTGCATTGTGCGCTTTTCCAGGTTAGCCTGCGGTACTGTTTCCCCAGCCCGGAAGGTTTTTTCCACCACACTGCCACTTTGGACATTTTTGAGCTTAGTACGGACAAAAGCAGAACCCTTTCCAGGCTTGACGTGGAGAAACTCTACCACCCGCCACACGGAGCCATCCAACACAATCGTTACGCCAGGGCGAAAGTCGTTACTAGAAATCATGAACCTTTTTCAAACGGGAGAACAATCGGGATTTTATTTTACCTGCTGCTCTGAAAAACTTACCGAAACCCAGTTCAACTGGGATCTGGAAGTTTTCTTCCCGTCTCTACCAAGGAGGGTTGCCTCTTCTTGTCCACGGGCGTTAATTCCGGTTAAGCCAACCGTACTCTCTCATCAAAGGCATTCTCAAGATTAGCAAGGATCAAGACCATTGACAATTTTCTTTCGTCTCTTCTCCTCCTCATCCTCCCTATCTTCCCTATCGCTCTAACTGATAACCTCTAATCTGGAACCCAATCGTGGCAAGATGAGAGATGACGTTTTACAAGGTGGGAATAAGCCTGAATCCTGATGGTTTGCAGGATTTGGCAATAGGTTTTTATGGGACTTTCAAAAATTATCAGGTTCGATTGGTACAAGCGTTTGGCGAAAACTAGCCTGGTGATGGTGCTATTGCTGTCACTGTCTGTCACCCTTTCTGGGGCTTGGTGGAATTTTGGTAGCGGGCAACCTGCTCGTGATAGTCAATTGGCACAGGGGGATCCGATTACGGATGGTGCGGCGCTATTGCGATATGCCTTACCGATTGATAATCAACCAGTGCGGGATATCCAATCTTCTCTGGAAGATGTGGAGTTACAAATGCGCCGTCAGCGGTGGAATATTGTCAGTAGCGATATCTCGAAAGCTTCTACTGTCTTGAGCATTCAAAGTGCTGCTCTTTTGGCTGATATCCCGGATGCTCGAAAAGCTGAAGGGGAAGCCTTAATTACTCAGATCGAGGATAGTATTGCTACTATCCGCACTGCTTTGGAAGTTAAGGATCGCGATGCTATTTTAGCCCAAAGGGAGATAATTCTCGATGCGGTGGGACAACTCGAACAGATGATGGTAACTGGGTTTCCTTTTGAAGTTCCTTCAGAATATAGCAATTTACCACAACTTAAGGGTCGCGCTACTGTTGAATTTGTTACTACTAAGGGCAATATGACTGTGGTGCTGGATGGCTATAGTGCCCCTGTTACGGCGGGAAATTTTGCGGATTTGGTCCAGCGAGGTTTCTATGATGGTTTGCCCATTACTCGCGCTGAGGATAACTTTGTTGTCCAAACTGGGGATCCTCCTGGGGCACAAGCAGGTTTTATCGATCCTGAAACTAATGATTATCGGGCGATTCCCCTGGAAATTTTAGTGAAAGGCGATCGCGAGCCAATGTATGGTATTACTTTTGAGGAAGCGGGACGTTATCTGGATAATCCAGTTTTGCCTTTTTCTGCTTATGGTGCTGTGGCGATGGGACATCCGGCAACTGATGTTAATGGGGGATCTTCTCAATTCTTTTTCTTCCAGTTTGATAAGGAAGTTACGCCTGCTGGCTTTAATTTCATGGATGGAAATTATGCTGTCTTTGGCTATATTGTAGAAGGCAAAGATATTCTGGATACTCTTGAAGTGGGTGATGTTATTCAATCGGCTACTCTGGTTGAAGGTGCTGAGAATTTGGTTCAGCCTCTTGCCGCTAATCCAGGCTAACAGTTGATAGTTGACAGTTGACAGTTGACAGTTGATAGTTACTCTTTTTCATTGTCAACTGTCCATTGTCAACTGTCCATTGTCAACAGATATCGCTATCTTTCTTTGTATTTATCTGTACCTCAAGTAACTGAAAAGTGCTATATATCCACTCTATTCATCAATTAGCCATCCACGGTTGATGCCATGTTCAATTCCACCCACCCAGTCCATTGTTAAATAATCTCTCACTTTCTTAAATAAGTGTTGGACAACAGTTGGATTAATTGAATTTTTCACATAACCCTCTTCATACCTAAACTCTCGATCCGTATTTTTCTGCTGACGTAAGACATAAATTTGATCTACTTTGTATTTTCGCAAGTTTACATCACTAGTTAGTTTAATCCATTCCATAACCACAAGATACAAACTATTAGGGTTTCTTGCTTTTAACTCTTCTGCGGCTCGTGATGCTCCTTCAAGCATGGTTTTGTCAAGATAAGTTTTACACTCAATTACCACAACCGGAATATCAAAAATATGTGTTTCGGTATTACCAACAACTGTAGCTTCAGAATATCTTCCTGGTTGCTCTTGGAAAGGCGTAGGCATCTCATTAGAATTTGCATCTATTTCTGAGGGAGATGCAGCTTCAAATGATGCTTGAATAGTCGCTCCAATTACAAAGTCATGGTCTTTTTTCTCAATACGTGCATAAGGGCGTTTGAGCATTTGCGAATAATTTGGTGGAACAAAGAAAATATCTTTAAAGCTATGGGATTTACCAATTAGGGCATTTTCTCCAAAATCCCCTGCTAAATCCCTAAACAGATAGTAAAGAAATTCCTCCAATACACTAGAGTGAAGGTTAGATCTAGAATCAAATTTTTCTGCATAATGCTGCTGATCTAAAAAATCCTTGTATTCTGAGAGAAATTCCACCCTTCTTGTAATAATTTCCTCATCTCGATTAGTTGGTGTTGATGTAGGTCCAATTAACTGCAAGTTAGCCTCGTGCCATTTATCGTATTCAACTCTAATTTCTCTCAGATATCTTCTACTATCAGAATCTCTATATTTTGTTCGATGATTCTCCTTCTGTTCAAGATTAGAGCCATGAACTAGAGGATTCCTATTGGCTATGGGCATAAATTTAATTTTTCTTTTAGATGAAGTGCGATTGCTTTGGCAAGAAGAGGTGGGATAGCATTACCGACTTGATTGTATTGACAAAGAAACTTTTCGTCTAATCTGCCTTCTCGATGTAATAGTTTGTGAGATACAACAGTTTTCTTGCCTAAAAATCGATAACTATCAGGAAAAGATTGAATTCTCGCTCCTTCACGAGCAGTTAAATTTCGATGCTGGAAAGGATGAAGAAAATTAGCATAAAATGATGCGGCGATTGTATGAGATGGCTGATAAGGATTTAAGCGACGGTTATTCTGATCGTAGCTTTTATCTGATAACTCACCATTACCACTACGCCGCCTTGCTCGATATTCTTTCGGTACATCTGAACTTGATTCACCCCATTTAATATGTTTAAAGCGTTCTACTAGTCTTTGAGAATGATCCATAGCAACATGATTGTATAATGTTCCATCTCCATTTTTAATCCAGTTTTGGTAATCATTTTGAGGTTCTAAAATATAAGGTTGCTCTTCCGAGCCTTCTCCTGGATTCAGTGGTGGTAAATCTGATATGGCATCCCATAAAGTTAAAGCAGGAAGTATATCTGTATCTTGAAAAAAGGATAATTGAGTCTGGCGTGAAAATAGCAATTCTAAAGAGTGTGTTTTTCTGGGGATACCTAGTGCCTTTCCTAATTTATTTCCCACAATAAAAATACGCTCTCTAATTTGTGGTACGCCATACTCAGCGGCTTTCAAAATCCATATTTCGACAAAATATCCAAGATTTTGAAAGGTTTGTTTGATAATATCTATAACTTTTATATCCTCAGTGTTTCTCCGCGTTTTCAATCCTTTGACATTCTCCATAACGAAGGCTTTGGGTTGGAGAAACTCAATCCATTGCGCAAAGTTAATAAATAAAGTATTTCTGGGATCTTGTGGATCTTTTTGAGCTGGGCCAGCAATACTAAAACCTTGACATGGCGGTCCACCAATAATAATTTCTGGTTGGAAAAGACAAATTTCTCTAACGTTACTTTCCGTATTGAATTGACGGATATCTCCCTGAATAACTGTCATATTAGAATGGTTGTAGCGCAGTGTATCGCAAGCCCAAGCATCAATTTCCACAGATAAAGGAACAGAAAACCCTGCCATCTCAAAGCCTAAACCAAAGCCACCTGCCCCAGCAAATAAATCAATAGCGATAGGTTTTTCCGTTCTTACCATAACATCAGCTCTAGGTGTAAATTAAAACTACGATGAATTCAGGAAACCCCTACTTATTCCTATTTCGCCATCCCTACAGCTTCAATTGCAGCTTCAAGCGCGATCGCAATATGGGTCCAATGAGTCCCTCCCTGACAGAATACAATATAAGGTTCTCTCAATGGTCCATCTGCGGAAAATTCTGATGTACTGCCATCAATGAATGTCCCGCCTGCCATGACTAATTCGCTTTCATATCCCGGCATTTCTCCTGGTACTGGATCTAAATAGGATCCGATGGGAGAATGTTGTTGAATTGCGCGACAAAAGGCAATTAGTTTGGCTGGGGAACCTAATTGAATGGCTTGGATGACATCGCGTCGCGGTGCCAAGGGTTTGGGATTAACTGGATAACCTAATTTATCGAAAATATAGGCAGTTAAGTGATTTCCTTTCATCGCTTCTCCTACCATTTGAGGGGCAAGGAATAATCCTTGAAATAGTAATCTATGTTGATCGAATGTTGCACCACCGGAAGTCCCAATTCCCGGTGCAGTAAGGCGACAGATGGCAGCTTCCACCAAATCTGCCTTACCCGCAACATAACCACCTGCTGTGACAATAGTACCGCCAGGATTTTTAATTAAAGAACCTGCCATTAAGTCTGCACCAACAGCAGTTGGCTCTAATATTTCGATAAATTCACCATAACAGTTATCGACAAAACAGATATTATCAGGATTCTGTTGTTTGACAATAGTAACAATTTTTTCTATATCGGCAATAGATAGACTAGCACGCCAGGAATAACCACAGGAACGCTGAATTAATACTAATCTAGTTTGCTCGTCGATGGCTGTTTCTAAACCTAACCAATCAATCTCTCCTGTGGCAGTTAAATCCAACTGACGATAATTAATCCCAAAATCTTTTAAAGAACCTTGACCCTCACCTCGCAAACCGATTACCTCTTCGAGAGTGTCATAAGGCACACCTGCAACTGCTAACATTGTATCACCGGGACGGAGTACCCCAAACAAGCAAGACGCGATCGCATGAGTGCCGGAAACAAACTGTACCCTTACTGCCGCCGCTTCTGCGCCCATCACCTCGGCAAAAACTCGATCTAAGGTTTGACGACCTAGATCGTCATGCCCATAACCGCTTACACTAGCAAAGTGATGAGTACCCACCCGATGACGGCGAAAGGAATCCAAAACTTTTTGGAGATTTTGCTTGACTAGGGTGTCAATTCCGTAAAATATGGGGAATAGTGCCTTTTCTGCTGCCTGTAGTTGTTCTGACATGAACCGATAAAATTAAGTATCCATCATCCGCGATCCTTAATTCTAGAGAAGAAGGCGCAAACAACCAATAGCTCCTAGGGTATGTTTTCTTTCCTGTCGATTCCCCCAACCCCCCTGAAAAAGAGGAGATAATCTGCCTTCAAAGTCCCCCTTTTTAAGGGGGATTTAGGGGGATCTAACGGTAACTATAGTTAATAATCAGTAGTTTGAAAACACCCTCTTACCCTTAACCTCTTACCTCTTCCCATGAATAATTTTTTACCTATTGTTTACTTTCGGAATCAGTTTATCCCATTTGAGGATGCGAAAATTTCTATTGCTACCCATGCTTTGCATTACGGTACAGGTGCTTTTGGCGGATTGCGTGGTATTATCGATCCCCAAAATCCCCATCAAGTATTGTTGTTTAGATTACAACGTCATTGTCAGCGCTTGAGTAACAGTGCCAAGTTTTTACATTACGATTTACCTGCTGAAAAAATTGAAAGCATTATTGTTGAATTTGTCAAAAAAAATCAAATAGATAAATCTTTTTACATTCGACCATTTGTTTACACTTCAGATTTGGGAATTGCTCCCAGACTCCACAATATTGAAAAAGACTTCTTTGTTTATGGCTTAGAATTAGGAGACTATTTATCTCCCGATGGCGTTACCTGTAGAATTAGTTCCTGGTATCGTCAAGAAGATCGCAGTTTACCCTTAAGAGGTAAAATTAGCGGCGCTTATATTACTTCATCTTTAGCTAAAACTGAAGCAGTGGAATCTGGCTTCGATGAGGCACTTTTAATGAATTCTCAGGGTAAAATTTGCGAAGCCTCTGGAATGAATATATTTTTGGTGAGAAATGGAGAACTGATTACCCCTGGTTTTGACCAAGATGTCTTAGAAGGAATTACCAGAGATAGTATTCTTACACTGGCTAAAGATTTGGGCATTCCCACCATCGAAAGAGCCGTGGATAAATCAGAATTATTTATTGCTGATGAAGTCTTTCTCAGTGGCACTGCTGCTAAAATTACTCCAGTCAAGCAGGTAGAAAATTACAAACTACCTCAATCTAAACCCATTACGGAAAAACTCAGAGATAAATTAACCGCTATTACGGAAAATCGCGACCCAAATTATCAAGATTGGGTTTATATTATTCCTAAATAGGGCTTGTTGTATAAGTCCGAAACCTTATTAATTGAAAAATGAGAACTACAATTATCCACTGCCCCCTGCCCTTTTATCCTTTCCTATACCATCCCACTAATTGGTGTGGCGGAATTCCGATAAAATAGCCAATCACAATCATTTGGTTAATTACTGTCGTTTTCACCACACCCAATTTTTCCCATCGCCTTCCTGATGTGATTACAGATGCAGGAATAATCGCAATTTTTCCCCGTTTTCTCAAAGAGCGGATTAAGGCAAAATCTTCCATAATCGGTAAATCAGGAAACCCACCCATATCTTGAAAAACAGCCCTTGTGATAAAAATACCTTGATCCCCATAAGGCAGAGAGAAAAAATGCGATCGCAAATTTACCATCTTCTCAATCAATCGCAATCCCCGTCTTTGAGAATCAATCCGTAATTCAAAGGCACCAGCGATAACTTGACTATCTTCTAAAGTCTCTCGGATGAGATTATCGAAGTTGGCGGGTAAAATCGTATCCCCGTGGAGAAAGAGTAAAATATCGCCCGTCGCTATCGCAGCGCCAGCATTCATTTGACTGGCACGACCTGGTGTGGTACAAATAACGTCAATACCAAAAGATTTGGCAATATTCACCGTTTCATCTTGACTACCCCCATCGACAACAATCGTTTCTATATGAGAAACATCTGCCAATCTTTGGATTACCCTGCTAAGACTAATGGCTTCATTTAAAACTGGAATAATAATCGAAATTTTGGCTATTTTCATTTATAGCAACCGCCAGGGCGGTTAAGAGATTCTCAATTCCTCATCGATCGCGCCACTAGCCAAAAATTAACAAGACCGCTATAATAGATCCATGACCAATAACCAATAACCAATAACCAAATGAAACGCGAGAGCCACTTTTGGCATCTCGCGTTTTCTTTTCCATCTAGGATGTAGGCCAAAAGTATTACCAACCAAGACTGGCGGAGGAAAAGATGACAAACCTGAGTTATCGATTAGGTTACCGTTGCCAAACCAAGGGTTTGGCAACGATAAACCAGTTTTTTTAGACAAGTTATACTATACTGATGCCACTACTGGGGTTTTCGCCGCCATTAAGCGTTCATAAGTTGTCCGCATTTTCAGACCAACTAAAACCTGGAATAAACCGGAACCATTATTGGAGCCGGGATAATCCCGATGCTTCAGCAATAACTCAGTCATTTCCCCGTAATACTTGGTAGAAGTGTTGCTAAGATGACTTTCGATGTAAATCATCTCTTCTAGATTATCAAATTGACCATCCACTTCTAAAACAGACACCTCATTACCCATATAACTATCTGGTCCGTAATATAGTTTAATACCAGGGTAAGCACAAGTCAGCTTGCGACCGCATGGTCTCCAGTCGATAGTAGAACCTTCATCAAACAGATAGACTGGTTCAAAACCTTCCACACCTTCCTTCTGTATCAAGCGTACTCGAAGGATTTTACTTTCTTTGTCATCCTTAATTAACTGCGTGGGTAGGATTTGAATCACCACATCAGCGAATTCCTTCTGAGGTTCGATGTAAGCAGTAAAATCTGGTCGTCTGGAATTAATCGCAGCAATGACATCATCATAAGTATGACCTCTTTCTGCCATATCCCGTTGGATTTTCCAATTTACTTTGACTTCATCGCTGATATCAAGATAAACGCCAAAATCAATTAGCGATCGCATCCGTTCATCATACAATGGGTGAAGTCCCTCAATTACCACCACCTTATTTGGCTCAATCCTTTCTGGCGGATCGATTTCACCTGTTTCGTGATTATAAATTGGTTTATTAATTGCTTTCCCTTCTTTGAGCGCTTTAATTTGCTCGTACATCAAGTCAAAGTTATTCGCTTTAGGATTAAGCGCCGTCACCTTTTGTTCTTTACGCTGTTTGCGATCTAAACTGTGATAATCATCCAAACAGATAACTGTCATGAACTCTTCGCCAAATAAATCTGTCAATCGTTTCAGAAACGTTGACTTACCGCATCCAGAATCTCCAGCAACGGCAATTAACACTACGCGATCTATCTGAGTCGTCATATTTTTCCTCTAACGCCAATCATAGTTTCATAAAGAAAGTTCAGCAAAGCAAATTCTAAGCTTATGGTCAATCGGATAGAGTCATTCCCCGTTTGGAAAGATTAACAATTGTTAACCTTTTTTCTTTCCTCTGAGAAATCTTGGGACGCTCCAGGAAGCGAGCCTGTCAAGGTTAAGCTTACCGCCTACTCCAAACTGACAGAAGCATCGAAATCTCTGTGGCATCCTCGGTCAGACTCTAGCCAGACATTAAGTATTTTGTCCTAGCTGCTGAGAGAGGATTGTACCAAAATGAGATTACCGATACAAGTCTTAATACGATTTTCCTCTCTTCCCGTCAATGACTATGGTAAAGCGAGCTGGTCGATCTGGTAAAGAAAAAATGAAATCGATCCATTCGCCACAGTTTTCCCCTGAACGACCCGGTAGGCTGATGGCAGCTTGTGTTGTCTTTCCTATTCCCTCAATAACCTTTATCGGGGGCTGTGCTTGGCTTTACAATAGTTAAGCTACAAAGACTGTCTGCGGCGCGATCGCACTTCTATTCCAGGCAACGGGAGATAGTATTCTCGTGTCAGAGTCAAGTCTTTGTAACATATTGTCAAGATTGGATTGGAGAAATTTCAAGCAATGCACAGTACTAACACGGGTGGTAGTTCCGCCAATACGACGGAATTCAGTAATCGCCTGTTCGTATATGAAGTGGTAGGTTTGCGTCAAAACGCAGAAACTGACAAGGGAAGCTACCCCATCCGCAGTAGTGGCAGTGTCTTTATCTCAGTGCCCTACAGTCGGATGAATCAAGAAATGCGGCGGATTACCCGCCTGGGTGGCAAAATTCTCAGTATCCAACCTGCGACGGGTGCTACTGGTGGGGTGAGTGGGAAAGCGGCAACTATAGCTGAAGTAAAAGTGCCCACCCTAGAAACTAAAGCGCCGCAAATGACAGCTACCAAAGAAAAAGAAGATATTCCTGTCAACTTATACAAACCCAATAAACCTTTTATTGGTAAGTGCATTGATAACTACGAGCTAGTTGGTGAAGGTGGAATTGGTACTGTCCGCCATATTACCTTCGATCTCTCAGGTGGAGATTTACGGTATATTGAAGGTCAAAGTATTGGAATTATTCCCCCTGGAGTAGATGCGAAAGGGAAACCACAAAAACTTAGGCTCTATTCAATTGCTTCTACCCGTCACGGCGATAACCTGGATGACAAAACAGTTTCTCTTTGCGTTCGCCAATTAGAGTACAAACATCCAGAAACAGGTAAAACTGTCTACGGTGTCTGCTCAACTTACCTCTGCAATATGGAAGTTGGTGCGGATGTGAAAATCACCGGACCAGTGGGTAAGGAAATGTTGTTACCCGATGATGAAAATGCCACTATTATTATGATGGCAACGGGTACTGGTATTGCGCCTTTCCGCGCTTATTTATGGCGGATGTTTAAGGAACAACATCAAGATTACAAGTTTAAGGGTTTGGCTTGGCTAATCTTTGGTATTCCCAAAACTGCTAACATTCTCTATAAAGAAGAGTTAGAGAAGTTACAAGCAGATTTTGGCGATCATTTCCGTCTGACTTATGCTATCAGCCGCGAACAACAAAACTCAGAAGGTGGTCGGATGTACATCCAACACCGAGTTGCTGAACATGCTGAGGAACTCTGGAGTCTAATTCAAAAACCCAATACCCATACCTATATTTGTGGTCTCAAGGGTATGGAAGATGGTATTGATGCTGCTTTATCTGCTCAAGCCGCAAAGCAAGAGATAAAATGGAGCGATTATCAGCGCCAAATGAAGAAACAACATCGCTGGCACGTTGAAACTTACTAGGTTTTGTTGTTAGTTGTTTATTATTGGTTGTTGGTTATTGGTTATTAGAGCAAGTCTGGTTTTATAAATCGCGTCAAGGCAGGGTGAAGCATTCGGAGACAAAACCATGGGTTTCATTGCAGAAGTTATCGCCCGAATGCTTCACCCCTACCAAAGAGAAAACTATCTCGAACCGATCCTGACAGACGAGATATTAGCGATAGGTTATTCATCAGAAAATAACTAACAATTGGAGTAAAGTACAGGAGCAAATAAGGCATCCTGACAAACAAATGATAAAGATTCGTGGGGAAAGCCCATTAGATTATACGCTCGTAGGGGAAATATATCAGTTAGCATTTGGGCGAGATAATGAGGGGAATCTGGTAGATAGCATTCGCAAGAGCGATCGCAATATTCCCGAATTGTCACTTGTGGCAGAATTAGATGGTACGGTAGTGGGGCATATCTTATTCAGCTACATCGATTTGGTAGGAGCCGAAACCTGGCGCATGCTGAGTTTAGCCCCCATAGCGGTAATACCGGAATTTCAAAATCAAGGGATTGGTAGCGCTTTGGTACAAAAGGGTTTAGAAGTAGCAGAGGCTATGGGAGAATTTCTGGTAATTGTTTTAGGGCATCCTCAATTTTATCCTCGTTTTGGATTTGAGCCATCTGTTATCTATGGGATTGAATCGCCTTTTCCAGTGCCAGACGAGGTTTTTATGGTTAAATGGCTAAAATCTTGTCAGGGGGACTATCGGGGTAAAGTTATTTATCCATCAGTTTTTAACGAAGTTTAATTTAATTTTCTAAGAGCGAAGCGGTGTTGGGTAATATTCATCAACCCAAGCTACTGGCTTGTTCAGGCTAAAATGGTGCATTACAGTGGTTTTCAAGTTAGTTGACTACAGATTACTTCCGAGTGGGAAAGCAAGTAGATACAATTTTGTATTCTATAAACCTGAAAAGTGCTGTAAGATTAGTTTGTAGCTGGGGTTTAGCCCCAAAAGGACTGAAGTCCAACTAGGATCCTGGGTACTTAGCAATGCTAGAGATTAAAATATTGAAAAAATAGAGAAATTTATTTAAAATATTATTATGACTGCAGAGGGAAATGTTGTTCATGATTACATTATCCGAGAAGCTATAGAGCGTGCGATACAAGAGGGATGGGCTGCAACAGAGTCAGAAGTTAATGATGACATGATATGTCAGGCATTGAAACTCATGGAACAGGATATTAAAAAACAGCCTAAACGCTTTCGCGAGCCAAAGAAATTGAAGCACATTATTTCCACAAGGAAGGGACTTGGCTGCAAACACTCAAGGCACTCATGATTCACTGAATATAATTAAGATGCGGAAATATGAAAATAAATATGAAAGTTGCGGATTTAATAGATCGGTGTAGAAATGGTTCCGATGAAGAAAAATGTTATGCTGTTGTTGCACTTGAAGAAATGGGTGCAAAAGAGTCTGTACCTATCTTATTAGAATTATTAGATTTTCCAGATGAAGGAGTAAGAGCAAATGTTGCCTCCGCTTTAGGTAAACTGGGTAATCAAGATGTTGGAGAAAAGCTTCTAATTTTGTTAGAAGATTCCGATCCTTTGGTACGGATAGAAGCAGTTGAATCTCTAGGGTTACTCCAGTATCTAGATGCTATTCCGGCAATTGTGTCCAAACTCAAAACTGATGAAGATTCACTTGTAAGGCTTTGTGCGGCAGAGGCATTAGGAAATATTGCAGATGTTAAAACTCTACCATCATTGTTAGAAGCCCTAAACGATGGCGATGAGGGTGTTCGAGCATATTCTGCTGATGCAATAGGCAATTTAGGAGTTGTAGAAGCTTTGCCGATTTTACGCCAAAAACTAGATGCAGAATCCAGCCGCTTGACAAAGACGTTTATCTTGGCATCTCTCTACAAACTTGGAGATGAAGCATCTCTATTATCGTTAGTAAAGTTATTAGAAATAGCCGATTATAATCTGGCAGTTACCATATTCAATCTGACGAGAGAATTGGCAAATCAGCAAAATGCTAACTATCTGATAGAGACGATCCAAGAGATAACGAAATCTCGACCTTCTTTAGATCCAAATAAACCTTTCTATCCCAATGTAACTGGAATAATCAAATATCTTGAATCTTTCAGATTAACTGAGAAAGAATCTGTTCCGTGATCCCGATCAAGGAGACAAGCACGGTATGATCCATAATTGGAGTGGTTTGTATCCTATTGAGGTTCAAAAATATGAAATGAAGATAGATTTTGGCAGCACTGATATTACGGCTTTATCTCACTGGTTGGCAGCCTTGGAAAATCTCAATCATCTTCTACCCCTTACTCGTGTAATTGTCCGAAGTGTCTCTTTACGTGGGTAGATTATGATGTCAACTGTCAACTGTCAACTGTCAACTGCTAGAATAGGGAATTCTCAAGAGGGAATTTCGGGGCGAGTTATATATGGACAAACGTTCGCTACTCTTTGTACTACCATTATCCCTATCCTTAGCCTTGCTGACACCATCAGCGGCTAACACTCAGAATGCCCCTGGGCAACCTACCGCTACTACTGAGTTTTGGCAAGAAGCTGAGGAGTTAGTGCAGGAGCAGTTAAATTTAATTAATTGGATGCAACGTGCCTTAGCTGGTACAGACGAAAATCAGGTAAAAGGAGCTAGGCGGCAATTATTCCTTCATTCGGGAAAGGTGGAAAGATTTCTCGTCAGTCAATACCAAATTCCTCAATTTCTCTGTAGCAACGGCACAGTGGATGCCAAGATTCCTGCCCAGTTAACCTTACCTCAACGACAGGTTTACTGCTCTCTCTATACTTCCACCCAACAACTCAAACCAATGATCGAAGTTTTAGAGAGACGTTTGCCCATGTTGGCAGGATTAACCGCGACTAATCCGATACCACAAGAGAAACCGACTGTAAGTTCTCCCTATAATACACCTTCTGCCAAATTACCTAGAGTATTCCCAGCACCAGATTTCCCAAAACCCGAACCCCTCGTCATTGGTATTCCCGCAAAAACTCCCATTGCTGATTATCCCGCACCACCATACCAACCTGCGATCGCACCGCCGGAAGAATCTGCCCCTATCCTAACTGCTGCTAGGGCAAAACTCCTCGCCGTATTGCCTGTTTTTCCAGATGCCAGTAACATTATCGATCCTGGCGAAGATTGGGATATTTTAGATATCGGCGATTATGGACTTTTGCCTTTAGAAAGACAGCGGTATGCCCAATTTCTCGCCCAACCCAATCGCGGTATCACTCGCGTCTTACTCGCCCAAACCTATAATCCGGATCCCAATCGGTTGCGCAATCGCCTCAAACCGCCCGTGCCAGAGGAATTTACCTTTGCCTCTCTAGGAGAAAGTCCTAGTGGTATGATGTCCGAATTTGCGATCGCGATTAAAGATGGTAACTTTGAGATTCCCACACCAGGACTAAATTATGGTTTTATCGTTAATTTAGGTAAAATTTCTCTCGACGACATCGAAACCGATTTAGAAAATGTCTCCTTTGCATCGCCCCAACAGCGGGATTTATTCCTCCACTACTTGCCTCCTACTCGAGTAGATGGCATCCAAATGGATCAAAGACGCTTCGTTACAGGTAAAGATGGTATAGGCTTAGTGCCGCAAGTTAGTCCACCAGCATCTACCCAATCGCCCATTATTCTCAATCATACTTATTTAGTCAGATTAATTCAGTTTCAGTTACCGGAGGCAGTATTAAACAGGGAACCCATTTCTAGGGCACAACGCCGGAATCTTCCAGATATCCTCAAAACACCTAGTAGCGATATTTTAGTTATTTTTCAACCTGTATATCAACGTTTAGATGGCAGTTATACGGTACTATGGCGCGTAATTCATCAGTTTCCCGATCCGAAAATTGAAGATTTATATCGATATGTGGAAATAGAATAAGGGACTATTCGCTCAGACATGAGTTCGACGTAAGCAGAAAGATTGATTCTGTCGTAGCCTGAAATCGTGATTCTTCCCTTAAACAGCCTCAAATAGTTCCTTATTACGTAACATCTTGCACCAGTTTCAACAAGTTGAAAAACCTAACCCCCCAGCCCCCTTCCCTTCAAGGGAAGGGGGAGCCGGAAATCTTGCTCCCCTCCCCTAAAAGGAGAGGGGTTGGGGGAGGGGTGAAAGTGTTAATTGAGAATGGTGCAAGATCTCAGTTATACCGAACTCAGGTAAATTCGATCTATTTCTGAATCGCCTGCTGAAAAGTCTTAATCGCATCAACATGATTTACCATATTAATGCAGCGTAACAATAAATCCAAATCGATTCCTTTCACTTCCTCACTACTAGAAACCCTTTCATAGTCAAGCATATTCCCCTCTCCCCGCAAATGATAAATCTCTAACACCCCATCTTCCCAAAACCAAACTTCCTTTATTTTCAGCCGCTTGTATACCTCCAGCTTATTGATTCCGCCACTAGAAAACACCACTTCAATCGCCAAATCTGGTAGCCTACTACCAGGGGCAAGTTTATAAGATTTATCTGCCTCCCGCTTGGCGGCGACGGCTTCACTTTCTAGAGTCATCGAGCCAGTTGGAGTAAAGTCAAACCCTGCCATCAGCAAGTAAAGTTCCAACAATGCACCAATTCTTTCTTTAACAGTTTCGTGTGGTTCTCCAGGCATTCTTCGTATCTCCAAAACTCCATCTAGGAAAGACAGCCGATATCCTGGCCGATCTAATAATTGCTCAATTGCTTTGAACTCTCTCCAGATAACTCCCTCAAACAGAAAAGGTGATTCTTTTACGGGTATTGCGATAGTTGCTGAGGTCATTTTAGTCTCCAGTTTATTTCCTTTCTGAGAAAGAATCGGGTTGGGAGGGCGATCTTTTTTATTGTATAGCACTACGCCTTAAGATTAGGACGTTTTGATCCCCCCTAACCCCCCGATCAAAAGGGGGAATAATCCTCAAGAGAATGTCCTAATCTATATATATTAGTACCGCTATATAGCAGTCGCCAGGGCGGCTAGGACAATTGGCTCTTGGCCCTTTGTTAAAATTTACTAGGTGAGAATTTCCTCACCGCTGTGGCGGTTGCTATAACAGAAAATGGGTAGCCGCAAGCATATCAGCAGGAAAGATATTAGCGCATCAGCTTTCACGCCGAAGCCCCAGCCGAAGATGATGGAATCTCGTGGCTTTAGCAAGGGGAAAAAAGGCAGAAGTACTGAGTTACCCACAACTGATGATATATTGCGAACCCGCCCCTTTTCTACTCCGATTCAAAAATCATCTGAGGCAGAGAAACAACCGCCGACACCAGAATCAATGGAGAAGGCAGGAGCTTTTGGTTACAATGTGGCGAGTATTCCCTTATTCGGGCCTACAGAAGCAGCACCGATTCAAGCAAAATTGACGATTGGGGAACCTGGGGATAAGTATGAGGAGGAAGCTGATACAGTAGCGGCTCAGGTTGTAGACAAAATCAATTCACCTGCGACTGCCCAGTCACCTCAAGGGGAGTCGGTACAACGACAAGCAGAAGAGGAAACAGAGGAAGTCCAGGCTCAACCAGAGATTTCTGCACTGCAACGGAAGGAAGAAGAAACAGAGGAAGACATCCAACCTCAGTTAATCCAAAAGGAAGGGGAAGCCATTGGGGGAGGGGAAGCCTCTGTGGATTTGGACTCAGCGATTAATAGTGCCAGAGGAGGGGGACAGCCATTAGATGCGGGATTGCAACAGTCAATGGGGCAGGCGATGGGGGCAGATTTTAGTGGGGTGAAAGTTCATACGGATGCTCAGTCAGATGAGTTGAATCAATCGATTCAGGCGAAGGCGTTTACGACGGGGCAGGATGTGTTCTTTCGGCAGGGGGCTTACGATCCGGGGAGTCGGGGGGCAGGAGTTGATTGCCCATGAGTTGACTCGTGTGGTGCAGCAGAATGGAGGCGTGTTGCCAAGGGTTCAACGCACTTACACAGAGCAAATGAAACCATACGTCGATGCTTGCTTCCCGCAGAGTAACAAAAAAAATCCCCTATAATAGTTCTAAAGCTTATAGATTAAACCAAAACCAATGGATATTATTTTCAAGCCAGTGCCAGTGCGATTGCTCCGATCAGTTGGTTTGAAGAAACGAATGTAACTTACCTTTTTCTTAATGTCAAAATACGTCTGCTCAATTTACTCCAAGTTTTTATTTACTTATCAAAGAAAACCATGACTAAACTGCTACAAAAAGCCTTCCAAGAAGCTCAAAAACTTTCCAATAATCTCCAAGACCAAATTGCTCAACAACTGTTAGCCGATATTGAGAATGAATTAAAATGGCAGGAAACCCTAACAAATTTTAATATTAATTTAGATATTATCAGGCAAATGGCTCAAGCGGCATTGATTGAAGATCGAGAAGGTAAAACCGAATCAAAAGGTTTTGGGGAGGAGTAATGAGATCGTCTAGAACTAAGGATTTTCAGCAAAAATTTGCGCAATTGCCTCCGCGAATAAAAGAAACTGCCAAGAAGAACTACGAACTCTGGAAACAGAATCCATTCCATCCCAGTTTAGAATTTAAAGAACTTAAGCCCAAAGAGAACATTTGGTCAGTCAGAATAGGAATAGGATGGCGAGCGTTGGGAGTGATGAAAGCCGACGAAGAGAAAATAGTGTGGTTTTGGCTAGGATCGCACGCCGAGTATGACAAGATTCTTGGTAAAAAATAAAAGTGCGATGGCAACGCCCGCCTTCGGCATCGCCACTCTTGTCGGTTGGTTTGAGGAAACCTAGTTTGCTTCCCGCAGGGTAACCCCTTATGAAAAACTGACAGGAGATTTAGAAGGAATGTAATGAAGAGTGCGCTCGCTCGCCTCCTTCGCATTTATTCATTGCCAATGTCTGGTCTCTACCACCATAACTCAAACCCAATTAAGTTAAGAAATATAAATATTTTTGACAAAAAAAATATAGGAGCGTCAATATAAGAATATCTCTATTCCCAACTCCCCACAAAACTCACACAGGTAACAGAAAATGGGTAGCCGCAAGCATATCAGCAGGAAAGATATTAGCGCATCAGCTTTCACCCCGAAGCCCCAGCCAAAGATGATGGAATCTCGTGGCTTTAGTAAGGGTAAAAAAGGCAGAAGTACTGAGTTGCCAACAACTGATGATATATTGCGAACCCGCCCCTTTTCCACTCCTATTCAAAAATCATCCCAATCAGAAGTACAACCCCTGACACCCGAAGCACAGGATAAAGTCGAAACATTTGGTTACAATGGGGCGAGTATTCCGCTGTTTGCGCCAGCGCCATTTGCACCGATTCAAGCAAAATTGACGATTGGGGAACCTGGGGATAAGTATGAGGAGGAAGCTGATACAGTAGCGGCTGAGGTTGTAGACAAAATCAATTCACCTGCAACAGCTCAGTCACCTCAAGGGGAGTCGATACAGCGTCAAGAAGAAGCAGACGAGGAAATGCAGGCGAAACTGCAAATGAAGCCTCAGAGAGATATTTCTGATATTCAGAGAGATTTAATCGATGAAAATGCAGCATCTAAAGTTGATAGTATAGATGTTGTTTACGAACTAATTGCCCATAAATTAGCCTACGATGGTCAAGATGGAATATCAGCAGAAGCGGGAAAATGGCTGGACAGTCAAGGCTATCAACAAAATTGGATAGGTACAGTAAAAGGTAGTGGTTTATTTTGTGGTTTATTAATGCCTAAAGAAGGTTCTCAGAAAACACCTGTTTTAGCTTTTAAAGGGACTGAGCCTGATAAAGCAGGGGATGTTATGGCTGATTTAGATCCAATTGCTGTTGGTTTTACTGCATTTAAAGCCAAACAAGAGGAAGTGCAGAATTTAATCAGTCGAGCTGGAGGAAAAGTGGATGTTACGGGGCATAGTTTAGGCGGCGCATTAGCTCAACAAGCTGCCTCTGCTTTCCCCGGTTCCATTCAGAAAGCAGTCACCTTTCAAGCCCCTGGTATTAGTCAAGAACAAGTTAGACAATTTAACAATATTCCAGAGGAAGAAAGACCAGAAATGGTTCATCACATTGCCACAGGTGATATTGTGGATCTGGCTGGAGGTAAGCATCTTGGTGGTTCAGGTTTATACACTGGGGAAGGAAAGGCTCAATTTTATTTACATAATCTAGAGAGCAGTGGGCCGGGAAATCATACAAAATTTTTACTGCAAGATGAGGCATTTAAACAACAACAAGAAGAAGTTGGTATCGATCAAAATGCCCGTGAAGCATTTGATCTAAAAAGCGAACAGATTGGTGTCAATGAAAAAGTAGGAATGTATGATGATAATCCTTTTGCAGGTACTCAATTTATCACAGAACGTGCCAGAGAGTTGGCTGCACCAGGAGGAGCATTAGCAATTGGAGGAATGGAATTAGCGAAAGGAGGAAAAGGATTGGCAACGGAAGGAATTGAAAATTGGAAACAAGGAGGATTCGTAAATAAACTCAAAGGCGGTGCTAAAGTAATCGGTGGTGGTTTGGGTTCATTATTCGGTGGGGCTACGGTATTAGCTGGTGGTGCTACGGCATTAGCTGGTGGTTTGGCTGGAGGAGTAGGTGGAACACTTGCCGTAGGTGCTTACAATACTGTTAAAGGAGCAGGTGAAGGATTATCTGAAGGTGTTAATATCGGCTCTTCTCCAGGTAGGGCATTAGCTAGTGGTGGAAAAGAATTAGCAACGGAGGGAGTCGAAAATTGGAAACAAGGAGGATTCCTCAACAAACTCAAAGGCGGTGCTAAAGTAGTCGGTGGTGGTTTGGGTTCATTATTCGGTGAGGCTACGGCATTAACTGGAGGAGCTGTTGGTGGAGTCGTCGGCGGAGCTGTTGGCGGAATTACGGGAATACCATTAGCTTTGTGGAAGCGTTGGAAAAGAGAGTAATAGAGAAAAAAAGAGTAAAATTTTCTCCCATATCGCTCAAACCCTTACCAGTACCATTTAAGTGCTGGTAAGATGGCAAAATTATCAAGATTTAAAACTATGGACATTTTCAATAATTCCGAACATAAATTACAGTTTTCTAGTAAAAAAACAGGTATTTCTATTACTTTGCCCATTGGTTGGTATCAGGAAAGTAAGGAAGATGCAGACTCTCCAAGTGATATATATTTTCAATCTCTTGGAGAGCCATATTCACCTTATATAACAATTAAAGTTATTCAAATTCCAGAAATTGAATATCATGAGAATAGTTATCAAGAATTATCAGAAATTATTTTGAAAGAACAAGCAGAATATAGTTCCTGGAAACCTCTAGAAATGTTAGAGCAGAGATTGGGCAATATCAATCATCATCCTGCGAGAATTGACATTTTTAACTTTATCGAGAAAGAAACTAAAATACCAGTAACTCAATACCAATTAACTTTGCAATTAGACAGGGCTGTATGTGGTTTGGTTGCCATTATGAAAACAGAAGATAAAGATCGCTATTTACCTGTTTTTAATGAAGCAGTACAAACTATTAAATTTAATTAGGGCGTTGCTAAAATAAGACTGATGTCTGGCACTAATGTCATTACACCACAACTCAAACCAAATTCTGTGAAAGGATTTTTGCGATTGAGTAGAGCCATGGTTGTCTCCCCATCAGATTTTTGTCTCACATCTCAAATAAAAATGCTATTATAGCGAGGGACTAGGGGCTGGGGGCTATTGGCTCAGGAAGAAAGCTGTAAAATCAAGGGTTTGAGGAATTGAGAATGTCTTAACTGCCCTGGTGGTTGCTACTATTCCCCCAATAAAAATATCGAGCGAAAAGGATACAATCCTTCCATCCCAAATAGTCATAGAGGAAATTGGTAATGAAAAGCCGGAAACTATTGTCAGTTTTATCATTGGGCATTGCCTTCGCTTTATTGGGAAATCGGGCTAATGCTTTGCCAGGAGAAACTGTAGAAATTGTCACTTCTTGGATTGCGGCACATCCTACCTTACGCCCTGGTATTGGTGATGGATTATTAGTAACCAAAAGTAATACAGCGGGGCAAAGATTTACTTTTCAAGCGACAACGCTATCTCCAGGTAAACTTGGTTTTCCCACAAGTAAAAGATATATCCGTAGCGAACGTATTTCTTTCTATGATTCAATTAATGGAGTAACTGCCCAAAGACTTGAAGAGTCTCTCCGTGTAATTTATGGTCCGGCGATTTATCAAGATTATCAGAGAGCGAGATTAGTTTACGATTATCCTACCCCAGAAACTATCGATGTGGCACGGCGACAAAATCGGCCTTTAATTGTAGCACAACAGGGGAAACTTGTCTTGGGGGAACGCTTTGCTTATTGGCTGGAAGTTACCCAAACCGATAGCGGTAAAGCTTATAACGGACAGTTGATAATTTTTCTCAAGGAGGATTTGGATAAACTAGAAACTGAACTTCGGGATCGCTAATTTTTTACTGGTTATTGGTTCAAACTATATAGGGTTTGCTGAAAAA
>DOIX01000038.1:7787-12815 GCA_003511885.1 Cyanobacteria bacterium UBA11153 | reverse complement strand
TCGATAGATACAGTCGGGAATTTTGAGCCGAGAATGAAATAGCCCTGCCCTACCCCCCTGCCCTGATTGACAGTTCAGTATTGATTCTATATCCTGATAATATTGCCGATTATTTGCAATAAATTTCATTTCATGCCTAACCATTTTCTGCCAGAGAAAGCCCAACTGTGGCATCGTCGTCAACTCCTGAAGTTGGGATTAGTGGGCGTAGGGTTGACGGGTGCAACGTTGGGAGTACAACGGTTGGCTAGCAAGTCGCGATCGCAAACTATAGTCAAAATACCACCCCTTCCCCAAGATGCACCAGCAGTTAATCCTAGTTTCCATCCTATGAAGATGTTACGCGACTTTGACTATGGCACGGTAAAGGAAGAAAAGGGACGTAAAATTCGGGAATTTCGGATTATTGCTGGCACAAGTACTGTCCAACTTAATAGTGCTGTGTCTTTGGTGACTTGGAACTACAATGGACGGATACCAGGACCGACTTTACGGGCAACGGGCGGCGATCGCATTCGGGTCATTTTCCTCAATAATGGTGGACATGCTCACACTATCCACTTTCACGGCATCCATACTGCGGAAATGGATGGGGTTAAACCTGTAGGAAATGGTAAGGCAACGATTTACGAGTTTGATGCGGAACCTTTTGGCGTTCATCTGTACCACTGCCATATTGCGCCAGTGACGCGCCATATTAGTAAGGGATTATATGGGATGTTGATTATCGATCCGCCTCAAAAGCGTCCCCCTGCGGATGAAATGGTAATAGTTATGGGCGGTTACGATCTTAATGAGGATAATCAGAACGAACTTTTTGCCTTTAACGGGATACCCAATTACTATATGGAACATCCCATCCCAATTTACCAAAATCAACTGATACGGTTATATCTCCTGAATCTGATTGAGTTTAACCCTGTCGCTACCTTTCACATTCACGCTAACTTCTTCCGTATCTATCCCACAGGGATGACAATCAAACCCACAGGCGAAAGCGATGTCATCACTATGGGTACAGCCGAGAGACATATACTAGAGTTTGCCTATCCTTATACTGGGAAATACATGTTTCATCCCCATCAGGATGCGATCGCAGAAGCAGGCTGTATGGGTCATTTTGACGTAATCTCGCCCGCATAATTATTTTTTTTTAAGTAGTTGACATAAATTACTAATAGTTGCAGAATGGAACACTGGATTAATTATTGCTAAAGATTCCTAATAGACTCAAATTACCATGAAATCGATTTGGCGTTTCCTCTCACTAGCGGTTGCCACTGCCCTCCTGATTGTTTTGACTAACTGCGCTCAGACAGTAAGTAATAATACCACCTCCAACCCTGCGCCTGCGGATACAGGTAGCGTCACAGCTACCACCCATCAAAGCCACAGTAGCAAAGAACAGATTAATATCAATAGCGCGATTCTGTCAGAATTAGACAAATTAGAAGCAAAACTAGGCATACCAGCATTATCCAACAGAATTCAAGCCAGTCGCCCCTACGGAAATATAGATGAATTAGTATCCAAAAAAGTAATTACGCAAGAACAGTTTGACCAAATCAAAGATATGGTAACAATTGAGGATATTGTCCTCACAGGAGAAGCCAAAGATGTAGATTATGCCACCAAATTAGGACTAATGAAAGGGCATCTATTGGTAGCCAAAGAATTGCTAGATGGAGGTAAGCCCTCAGAAGCTGAACCCCATATCGGTCATCCAATAGAAGAAATTTACCTCGATGTAGAAGAACAATTACAGGAAAGAAAAGTACCTGAATTTAAGACAAGATTGATTGAATTGCAAGAACTAGTAAAATCCCAACCCAAAGATCCCAAAATAGCCACCAAATTTCAAGGAGCAATGGAGGCAATAGATGGAGCAATTGCCAAATTACCAGAAACCCAACTCAAATCATCAGGATTTGTGATGAAAGTAATTAACGGATTGCTAGATGCAGCCAACTCAGAATATGGAGCCGCCATTTCCAATGGTAAAATAACAGCCGCAATCGAATATCAAGACTCGCGGGGATTTGTCATCTACGCCGACAGCCTATATAGCACTATACCCAAGTCAACTGCTAAAGAAAACACAGAAGTTCAGAGTGCGATCGCAGATAGTATGAGTAAACTAAAGAAAGCATGGCCTTCAGTCCAACCCCCAGCCACACCCCTACTCTCTCCAGAGGAAGTCTCCCAACTGATTAAAACTATCGAGGGGAAGACTTCAACCAGCAGCTAAATGACATAATTTTGCCATCCCAAATCTCTCACCTCTCACCTCTCACCTCTTTTACAGATAAAATGACATAACCTCACCACCCCAAACCTTGTACATCTCACATCTCACCTTTTAGCTATTTTCCAAATAAAATGAAAGATCTTGACCAGAAAAAAACCATCGACATCCTCAACAACATCATGGAATTTGAACTAGCGGGCGTAGTCCGTTATACTCATTATTCTCTGATGGTAACAGGCCCAAACCGAATTCCCATTGTCAACTTTTTCAAAGCGCAAGCTAGCGAATCCTTAATCCACGCCCAACAAGTTGGAGAAATTATCACAGGATTAGAAGGACATCCCAGCCAAAAAATTGCCCCCATTGAAGAAACTTACAAGCATTCCGTAAAAGATATTTTGGCAGAAAGTCTCAACCATGAGAAAAAAGCTTTAGATATGTACAAAGAGTTACTGGATACAGTGGAGAATGCTAGTATCTACTTGGAAGAATTTGCTCGCACCCAGATTGGGCAGGAAGAAATGCACAACCTCGAAATTAAAAAGATGTTGCGAGATTTTAGTTAATGGGGAACGGGGGACGGGGTTTTGAATTTTGAGTTGAGAATTTTGATAAAACTCTCAGTCCTTCTGCCCCCTATCCCTTATACTAATTGGTCTTTTAAATGACATATTTGTCACCCCCCCCAACCTGCCTTATTAAGGGGGGAGAAAAAGAGAATATATGTCAAATATAAACCCAATTGGTATTAGCCCCTATCCCCTAATTAGGGAATGGTTATGGGTTATTGGTATATTAACGATTCCCGATTGTGGCAAAAACAACTAGACATTAGCTTTACAGCTCTTATCCCCAAAAATAAACAATAAACAACAGACAACAAACAATAAACAATAAACAATAAACAACAAATGGATTTTAGTGCTGCCTTACCAACCTTTGTCATTACCCTACGGGAGGGCGTAGAAGCCGCTCTTGTAGTAGGGATTGTCCTCGCTTGCCTAAAAAAAGCCAAAGCCCAAAAACTCAATATTTGGGTTTATGCTGGCATAGTAGTGGGGATTCTTACCAGTGCCCTAGTTGGGCTATTATTTAGTTGGGGTATTCAAGCATTAAATAACACCTATCCCCAATATTCATCAGTAATTGAGCCACTCTTAGAAGCAGTATTTGCCGGAATTGCGATCGCGCTGCTCAGTTGGATGCTAATCTGGATGACACAGCAGGCAAAATCTTTGAAAGGTGAAATTGAAGGGAATGTTACTTCTGCGATTAAACAAGGGAATAACCAAGCTTGGGGTATATTTGGCTTAATTTTATTTGCCGTATTGCGGGAAGGGTTTGAAACAGTAGTCTTTATCCTTGCCAAGTTTCAACAGGGAATTATCCCCGCATTAGGCGCACTGAGCGGATTAGCAGGCGCAGCCGGAATTGGAGTCCTATTATTTAAGTGGGGTGTCAAAATTAATATCCGCCAGTTTTTCCAAGTAATGGGTGTATTATTGTTACTAATTGTCGCAGGTTTAGTTGTAGGTGGCTTGGGGGATTTAGATAGAGCTACAGCAGCTTTAGCCCAGATAAATCGCGAGTCAGAAGGATTGTGTTTTTACTACGAACATTTTACCAGAGAGCATTCCTGCATTCTCGGTTCAATGGTTTGGAATTTGAGTGGAATTTTGCCAGATGATAAGTTTCCCGGTTTGTTGTTGAAAGCTTTATTGGGCTATCATGATAAAATTTATCTAGTCCAGGCTGTCGGTTATTTACTATTTTTATTGGCGATTGGGACGATTTATTTCCGCAGTTTGGTAGTACCAATTCAAGGTAATCGAAGTCCTGCGATATCAAAAAATTGAATTCCCAAAACCTCACCCTCCAGTATTCTTGTCTCAAGTAGAGGGAATTGCTCTTCACAAAAAGTGCTTTTAGTTTAGTCATTAATTGAGGAGCGAAAAAGTTTATTTGGTTTGTAGTAAGCGCTTAAGCGCTTACAGCAGCACTAAAGTGCCTACTACAAACCACTATAGGGAAGGATAACGATTAGTACGATAACTTTGAAGAAGACAGGGGGAGAGGGGGAGAGGGGGACAGGGGGATACAGGTGACTCGATACAGTGCCATCTCTGGTTATTAAGCTGCTACGGATTTAAACTGTATATTTTCCATTGCCAATTTTCTATTTTCAGTAAATTTACCGATCGCAGTTTACTATCAAAGAAGTTAAGCTTTAATTGTATAGATTTACACTACTATTTCATTCGATGGCAATTAGAACTAATTTAGTCACTAAACAACCTGAAATTGGTAACCTGGTGCGCGAAATCCGCCTGAGTAGTGGGTTGACTCAACAAAAGTTTGGCGATGTCTTAGGATTCAGCTATCCCACCATTAGCCGCTGGGAAAATGGGATCAGTACCCCCTCAGATTTAGCGATTCATAAAATTGAATTACAACTCCGTCGCCTGGGAAAAAAAGGGGAGTATTTAATGAAAAAAAATCATGATTCCCCCTGAAATAAACTGGCTAATCGGGATGTGAAGATGAGAGGATTTTCCGAGTTAAGTTGTTCCTAAATTAAAATTTAGAGACATCATATAATATAGCAACCGCCCTGGCAGTTAAGACATTCTAAATTCCTCAAACTATTGATTTTACAGCTTTCTCCCCTAGCCCCTAGTCCCTTGCTATACATCATCAGTCCACCAAGCACTCACCTCTCACCTTCAATTAGGGTTTGCTGAAAAAGTCTTTTCGTGAGGATGGGGTGTGGTTTTTTTGGT
>DOIX01000038.1:0-7475 GCA_003511885.1 Cyanobacteria bacterium UBA11153 | reverse complement strand
TTATTCCTGGTACTTTTCCCAACTGAAGACAGCACTCGAAGCTAATTGTTCTCAAGATTAATGACTTATACAGCAAGCCCCAATTAATTTTCTGACTTCAAATCCCGTTCCAGCAAGGCTTCAACAGCTTCTTGAGGAGTTATTTCCTTGTTCAGCAAGCGGTAAACTTGCCAGGAAATAGGAACATAAATCTCTTCGCGATTAGCAATTTGAATCAGGACATTAGCAGTATTAACGCCTTCTGCTGTACTCTGTAATTCTGCCAAAACTTCCGCCAAAGATTTACCCTGTGCCAAACCATAACCGACGCGATAATTACGACTGAGCATACTGCTACAAGTAGCCAGCATATCGCCCAAACCAGATAAACCAAAAAAGGTTTCAGTTTTTCCGCCCAGATGAGTGCCGATACGAATAATTTCTGTTAAAGCACGAGTAATGAGGGCGGATTTGGCATTCGTACCCAGTTGTAAACCATCGCATACCCCAACTGCGATCGCAATTACATTTTTCAGCGTACCGCCTAATTCAGTACCCAAAGGATCTGTATTAGTGTACACCCGGAAACGATCCGATGAAAACACAGTTTGGACAGCCTGTGCTGCACTAGCATCATGACTGGCTACTACCGTCGCCGTCGGTAATCCTTGCTCAATTTCTTTAGACAGATTGGGACCGGAAAGGACGACAATGGGATGATGGGGAAAGTTACTATGCCAAATTTGGGAGGGAGTACGAGTTGTCACCGTATCCAATCCTTTCGTCGCTGTGACGATAATGATATCTTCTCTCAACCCCAACTCTTTAATTTTTGCCACCGTAGTCGCCACCCCTTTCATAGGGATAGCTGACACCACCATCTCCACGTTAGCTAAGGCATCCTCCAGACTTAAAGCTCCACTGCGCGACCATAATAGTACCTTATGACCATTACGTTGTGCTAAACTTGTCAAAGCTGAACCCCAAGCTCCAGCACCAAGAATAGCGAGAGTCGTTGGTTGATGGGGGATTTGTTCGGTAATGTTCATTGCTTGCGATCGCTAATAAAAATCAGTGGTAACATTTTTTCTGCCACCACTTTAAACATTTTCATCAAAACCGAATCTGAAACCTTTTAAAGAATCCTCACACTTAAGCGGGCGAGGTGCATCAATCCATCCCAAACTCAACTAAACACCCCAACCAGGATTTGGACAAGCGATACCACGGGTAGAAATTCTCTCAAATCTGGCAGTTTGAGGATTTGCTCTCCATGCGCGTCTGATTTGCCTCCGGTATTCAACCTCTTCACTAACAACTATCGCAATTATTCCTGCATCAGGTTGTCCATCTACCAAGCAAAAAAACCCAGCTAATTCCTCATTTGACTTTATGGAAGGGAGATTGAGAATATCCTTTACCTCATACATTACATCACCATTAGTATCTGGCGACGATATCAGATTAAGCCACAGCATCTCCTTTTTCCCCTCTTTAAGGTGGGATACTCCGTATTCTGAGTCTCCAATTACCCAGCCTCCTATATATTCAACGCCAGGTGGCGACTCTCGATAGCGCAAACCAATGTAACTGCGGGAATTTTGCTTCTGACTTGCCAATGTTATCGTCGCAGATGTTAAAGGAAGTACGACAGTAGCACTGGTACTAATTAATGTCACAAGGCTTAGGCAAACCAGTTTCCGATTCATAAATATAACGCTCCCATATCAAAAACTCTATACACCTGAGTTCGGAGGAAGATGTTTTCCCTTGACTTTTTTCATGATAGTTACCCCACATTCCGCTCGTAATATCGATTTCTTGGCTAAGAGATTCGATCAAAAAATGCTGTAAAGCTCTTGTTTACTGGCTTTCAGCTTCTGCTCTTTCGTCGAACTCAGGTCTATACAAGCAATTTAAGAGCGTGACAGCTTATTATCTTGGCAGAGCCTAGCATTCGGGCGACAATTCTATTGCAAGAAGCAATAAATTTTCTCCCCGAATGCTTCGCCCTCCTCACGTCGAAACAGAAATTCACACGATCCGAATAAATGTTAACCTCCGTCAGCAAGCCTAGCTAGCAATAATATAGTCCCTGACATTGCCATGACGACGGCGCAGATGAGCTAAGGCTTGATGCTCCAACTGACGCACCCTTTCCCGACTCAGATTCAATCTTTGACCTACCTTTGCCAGAGAAAGTTCGTTACCATCTTCTAAGCCAAAACGCAGTGCCAAAACTTCCCGCTGCTGTGGACTCAATTCTGCTAAGAGATTGTCCAAATCTTGGCGAAGTGACTCCTGAGTTGTGAAATGGATGGGTGTTGGGCCATCATCTTCTAGCAAGTCAGATAATTCAGTGTCCTGATTATCCCCTACCCGCACGTCAAGAGAGACAGGTTGACGGGCAATACTCAAATACTCTCGAATTTGAGCAGGCTCCAATTCCAACTCCTGTGCAATCTCAGTCGGTGTCGCATTCCGCCCCAATCTTTGAGAAAGCTCTCGCTGTACCTTTTTGATTTTATTGAGTTTTTCGGTAATGTGAATTGGTAGTCTAATGGCACGGGCTTGTTGCGCAATCGCGCGAGTGATTTCCTGACGAATCCACCAGTAAGCGTAGGTGGAAAATTTATATCCCCGTGTCGGATCGAATTTTTCAACTCCTCTTTCTAAGCCAAGAGTGCCTTCCTGGATTAAATCCAGAAATTCCATATTCCGCTTCTGATATTTTTTGGCAATTGCTACCACCAACCGCAGATTTGCTTCAATCATCTTACGCTTGGCTCGCATTCCGTGAATCATTATTTTATCTATGGTAGCCGCATCCAGATTCACATCTTCTGCCCACTCTTGGGTTGATGGTTCCCGCTGTAGCTTTGCTGCTAGAGCCTCTTTGGCTTCCAAGAATATCATCATTTGTTGAACTTGCTTGCCATAAACAATTTCTTGCTCGTGGGTAAGCAGGGGCACGCGGCCAATCTCATGGAGATAGGTCCGAACCATATCGGCTGAGAACATAGGTTTAGTGGTTTTTTTTATGGTTTTAGCAGTGGGCATCTGTTTATCGTGACTCCGTAAATAAGCAGTTGATAATTATGAAGCCGATTTTCCGGTAATTTGCGAAATAGAAGCCTGGGGCAAAAAGTTGGTATCAATGACAAAAATATAATTTTCCATTTCTGGAATCATTAGTCATTTCTGCTTCCCCAACGCATCGCTGCGCTAACAACTTTCGTTGATTTAACAATTGCTACCGATATTCAGGCTATAAACCTCGTTGACTCCTTCTTTTCTCGATAGCGATACTACTACAAACTAGCGCTTTTTTCTTGGTATCATCACCCCCATTGACCTAGGTTATTTTTCAAACTTTGGTCTCCATCTTAGGTTGATTATTTCCAGTAATTACTAAGAATTACTAAGGTTTTGCCTAAGAGTAGATCTCGCAATAGTTATGAGTTCAAGCTGGCTCCTGGGAGAAATCTTTCTTCGTTGGTTTTGCGGTTTTCCCCAGCTTCGCCGCCCCTGACTGGGAAAAGTCACTATATCGAAGTCAGTATTAGTTTGCTTTACTTCATCTAAAAAACCTAGAACGTAGAAACTGTGCCAATTTATTGCACGGAAGAAACGGAATTAGCGGTTTTAACCGCCATCCCCTAAGTGAGGTGGCGGGGTATGGTTGTCCCGCCCTAGGGATATGGTTGTCCCTAAAACACCCATTGCAGAATCAACTTAGCCATTGCTAGCTGAGACTGCAGGCTCCGACTTGTCCACATTAGGCGAGTTATGTCTAGCCTTGGGTAGGTTTTTCGGAGCGGTAAAGTTCGCCTCACCAATGTTATCGGTCGGTACTTTCCAAAAAAACACTGTCTTATCGCGTGCTAACGCACCGCTGCGCTAACGTAAAACTGTTTAATTTTTTGGTTCTAGAGCAGGGAACTGGCAACGCATTCCCAGGTAGGAATTTTAACGCTTGCCGATAACGTAGTCTTTGAGGACTTAGGCTGGTCAGCTAACTGAAGGGGAGGCAGGAGAGCCAAGCCACTTCAGTGCGGGGTGCTGACAGTAGTACACGTTTAGACGTTGGCAAAGCCACAAAGGTTCAATATTAGGCTGACCGGACAATGGCATACTTTTTATGATTCCCCAATCCCATAGAAATCAATAACCATCGCTGTGACAGATTCCCAAATAGACTCGTGCCTTTCCTATCCTCCCTTTTCCCCTACTATGTATCCATTGAGCCAGATGACACCAGTGCGTTTGTACTGTAATCTTGATGTAAGAACGACATTATAGCATTGACGTACTCCCCCGGTTGAAACACGAGGGATTCTGAAAGGGAAAGAAAAAAAATGTCTCCCTTGTTTCCCGTCTCCCTTGTCTCCCTTGTCTCCCTTGTCTCCCTTGTCTCCCACTCCCCAATTCCTATCCTCTTGACAAATATGTCTTACCACAACTTGAATCGGTTAAAAGAAATCATCAAATTGTTTTTAAAATTGGGTACGATTGGCTTTGGAGGGCCAGCGGCGCATATCGCGATGATGGAAGAAGAAGTGGTCAAACGCCGGGGGTGGTTAACGCGATCGCATTTTTTGGATTTGATTGGTGCAACTAATCTGATTCCTGGCCCCAATTCGACGGAAATGGCAATCCATGTTGGATATAGTTATGGGGGATGGCTGGGTTTAATTCTGGCTGGAGTTTGTTTTATTTTGCCTGCTGTCTTAATTACAGCTATTTTCGCATGGATTTATGTTCAATTCGGTACATTACCACAGGTTGCACCATTTATCTATGGAATTAAACCAGCGATTATTGCGGTTATTTTGGGTGCGGTTTGGCGGTTGGGCAAGAAAGGAGTAAAAAACCAAAAACTCCTGGTGATTTTATTGGGAGTAGCTAACTTATTATTATTCGGAGTTAACGAAATTGTTGCCTTGTTATTAGGTGGAATTATCGGGATGATTTGGTTGCGTTTATCGTCGGGGAAGGAGCCGCCATCCAACCAAACCGTAAGTTTCGCGATCGCAAGTATATCGACTGGTGCAATCCTCAAAGCTTCCGCAGCGACTGGAGTAGCCGGAATTTCAGTACCTTTGTGGCAGTTGGGTTGGTTTTTCCTCAAAGTTGGTAGCGTTTTGTTTGGTAGTGGCTACGTCTTAGTCGCCTTTTTAGAAGGGGGATTAGTCCAGGAAAATAGCTGGTTAACTCAGCAACAACTACTAGATGCGATCGCAATTGGTCAATTTACTCCAGGTCCAGTCCTTTCTACCGCGACGTTTATCGGTTACCTCATTGCAGGTTTACCTGGAGCGATTGTCGCAACTATTGCGATATTTTTTCCTTCTTTTCTCTTCGTTGCCCTTCTCAATCCGCTCATTCCTCGCCTGCGCGAATCGAAATGGGCATCAGCTTTTTTAGATGCTGTTAATGTTAGTTCTATCGCCTTGATGGGAGTCGTGACTGTAAATCTAGCCATCACGACATTCATTCAAGGTGGCACTATTGATTGGCGAGCTGGGTTAATTGCGATAATTTCGGCAATTTTGACGCTTCGTTTTTCACTTAATTCCGCTTTCCTGGTTTTAGGTGGGGCGATACTAGGTTGGTTGACAGTGGACAGTTGACAGTTGACAGTTGACAGTTATTAATCGCGAATAAATCTTCCCCACTCCCCACTCCCCACCACGGCATCCGCTGTTGCACTCCCCACTCTCCAAAAAAACAGAGGATGAGAAAGGTACGCGATCGCGGATAATTTAACTGTTAGTCACAAACAAGCGATCGCCAACAACCAATAACAAAGAACAAATAACAGATGACAAAAACCGCATGGGTGTTTCCGGGACAAGGTTCTCAAGCCGTTGGCATGGGAGTAGATTTAGTAAAGGAAGCAAAAGCTAAAGATAAATTCGACAAAGCCAAGGAAATACTGGGCTGGGATGTCTGGGAAATTTGCCAAAGTCAGGAAGACAAACTCTCCCATACCCTCTACACCCAACCCAGTCTCTATGTTGTCGAAACCATTCTCGCTGACTTAATCCGGGAAAGAGGAAATCAGCCCAATCTAGTTGCCGGACACAGTTTAGGAGAATATGTAGCACTTTACGTTGCCGGAGTCTTTGACTTCGAGTCAGGCTTAAATCTCGTCAAACGTCGCGCTCAATTGATGGATAGCGTTGCTGGCGGGATGATGGCAGCATTAATTGGCTTTAACCGGGAACAACTTGACGCAGAAATCGAGAAAATAGATGATGTCGTACTCGCCAACGATAATAGTCCCGCACAAGTAGTCATTTCTGGAACACCAACAGCCGTAGAAGAATTACTAGGCAAAGTCAAAGCCAAGCGCATCGTCAAATTAAACGTATCCGGCGCATTTCACTCGCCTTTCATGGCACCAGCCGCAGCAGAATTTCAGGAAATTTTAGCATCCATTCCTTTTAACGATGCTCAAATTCCCGTATTATCCAATGTGGAACCTTTGCCAGCGCAAGATGCCTCAATTTTAAAGAATCGCCTGCAAAAACAGATGACAGGAAACGTCCGTTGGCGAGAAATTTCCTTACAGTTACCAGAGTTAGGAATTGAGAAAGTAGTAGAAATTGGTCCTGGCAAAGTTATTACAGGATTAATCAAACGGATGTGTCCTAATTTAGTGTTAGAAAATATTGGCAGTATCGCTGAAATAGCAGATTGAGACTCTCACCAGAAATATTAGGTAGAGGCAAAGGGAAAAATTACCACCACCCTCTAACCTCTCACCTCTTTTTTGATACCCTAATAGAAAAGTCCACTCTAATTTACTAATAAGATTTTGGAGACGAAAAACCGAGAACCATTTGCCAGTTTACTCCTCTACCACGCCTTGAAATGGTCGGTAGTTAGCCCGATGCTGCACCTTTACTTTCAGGTGCGGATTTATGGTGCAGAAGAAGTTCCCATGGAAGGTCCTTTCCTCGCTGTCAGCAACCACGCCAGCGACTTTGACCCACCAATTCTATCTAATTGCGTGCGCCGTCCCGTAGCTTTTATGGCAAAAGAGGAATTATTTCGCATCCCCGTATTGAAGCAAGCGATTAAGTTATATGGGGCTTATCCTGTCAAACGAGGATCTGCGGATCGTAGTGCAATTCGCTCCGCGATTGATTGTCTTTCAGAAGGGTGGGGTGTGGGAATATTCTTAGAAGGTACTCGCACTCCTGATGCTAGAATTCCTAACCCCAAATTGGGTGCAGCTTTAATTGCAGCCAAAGCGCAAGTACCTTTATTACCTGTTAGTTTATGGGGGACTCAGGCAATTATTGAAAATAATTCTGCTCTTCCTAAACCTGTACCAGTTACTGTCCGGATTGGTAAATTAATTCCTCCCCCTACTTCAAGTAAAAGAGAAGATTTGGAAGCTTTAACTCAAGAGTGTACGGCGGCAATTCACGCACTACACGATTTGGGGCGTTAGTAAGAATACTTAGGGAAAACCTCCAGCTTAG
>DOIX01000153.1:5331-8431 GCA_003511885.1 Cyanobacteria bacterium UBA11153 | reverse complement strand
CACCCCATCCTCACGAAAAGACTTTTTCAGTAAACCCTAAGTATGAAACACTTTTAAAGCAAGTGAAATGAGGGATAGAAAAATCATAAAACCAATTGCATCTAACATGGTAGTAAGTAGAGGACCGCTAATCATAGCTGGATCTAATTTTAGTCGTTTCATTGCCATGGGTAATAACGTGCCCAAGGTGACAGCAACAAAGACATTGATAGCCATGACTAATCCAGCGGCAAAGGCTACCCAACGATCTTGAGGAGATGCCCAAATTAAGGATAAACCAATCATGGTCAAACCTAAAGAGAGGGATGTGCCACAGGCAGCTAAAATTTCCTTGCGGAGAATTTTCAGGGTATCTTTGGGGGTAACTTCGCCCACACCTAGTCCTCGAATGGTAACGGTAAGGGCTTGAATCCCCACCGTACCTCCGGTGTTGGAAAAAATGGGCATAATTACAGCTAAAACTGGTACGAGGGAAATGACTTTTTGAAAAGGTGCGATCGCGCTGGCTGCCCCAATATATAATCCCATTACTCCTACTAACCAGGGGAGGCGTTTGCGAATGGTGATTCTGGCGGGAGATAAGGCGGCTTCGTCACCGCCGCTGACACCTGCGAGTTTTTGAATATCTTCGGTGGCTTCTTCTTCTAAGATATCGACGACATCATCGATTGTGACAATCCCAACTAATCTATTTTCGCGATCGACTACGGGTAGCGCTAGTAAGTCGTAGCGCTTCATTAATTGCGCTACTTCCTCTTGGGGCATTTCTGTGCGAGCTTGAATTAAGCGATCGCTAGCTACATCGCGGATTAAGGTATGTGGTTGGGCGAATAATAGTTGCCGTAGGGAGACGACTCGCATGAGTTTGCGGTTGTCGTCGGTGACGTAGGCGTAGTAAATTGTTTCTTTATCTCGGTCAGTTTGACGAATTTTATCGATCGCTTCGGCGACAGTTAATCCTTGGCGGAGTTGGACGTATTCTGTGGTCATTACCCTTCCTGCTGTCCCTTCCGGATAACCTAAAATGGTCGCAGTTGCTCGTCTTTCCGCTGGACTTAATTGTTGCAAAAGTCGTTTGACAACTATAGCAGGTAACTCATCAAATAATTCTGCCCGATCGTCAGGACGCATTGCCTCTACAATTTGAGAAACTTGGGTGTCGTGCAGGGCATTGATCAATTCTTGCTGGATTTCTGGTGGTAGATATTCAAAGACGCTAATTGCTTGATCTTTATTAAGAATCCGAAACGCGATCGCGCGACGTTCCGGAGAAAGATCTGTAATAAATTCTCCTACATCTACGGCTGGTAAGCGATTTAGTCCTGATTTGAGTTGGTTTAAATCTGCGACATCAAACAGTGTATTGCGAACTTCTTGCGTGAGCATAACCCTCCTAATTCTCCCTCGCGCTGGGAGAGTCGGCTCATCCAGTGCCAGGGAGATTTATACTTTCAGGTAACGGACTTCGATCCATAAAATCAATCAAATTAAATCCTGGCAATTCCTAATAAATAGGTATCTTGAACAGGTTAAATTTACTTAGACTACTTAAATGATTTATCATTTCGCTTCCTTACTTTTGTTGAGATTAGATCCTGATCGACTATTGGGGACAGTATAGTTACTCTTGGAGCGGGCTATACTTGACTGCGATCGCGAAAAAATAAATACCCGGACTTTTGATCTGTGATGTTTGGTTTAGCGAGAATCTATTCTTCTGCTCCAAACACCCAAGACTAATTATTTAAACAGACACCATGGATAATTATTCACAAATCTATATTCCTTATCTCCTAGTTATTTACTCTTCGCTTCTATTTTCCAGCTCAGAAATCCTAAGAGTAAGGGTGAATTGCCTGTTGGTGTGGCTATCTAAATTATTGCACCCAAATTTGAGATGGCGATAACTTGACGTTTACAGTCAATATTTGGACAGAGTTGAACTCTCTGACTGCCCCTCAGTGCGATCGCATCAAGACAGGGGCAAAGCTAATGGCTTATACCATGCCAGGGATGGCAATCTGCACTAAATTATACATACTACATTATTCTTCCCCAAATCAGGATTTTTTGTCAATACACCCAACTTCACTAGCGGATATGAGGAGAGGAAGAGGTAATGGGTAATGGAAGAGTGGCTCTCGGGAGCGGTTTTGAGTTTGAACTATCTCCCTCTTCCCTGTTACATTACTTTTGAATGGGTGACTTTTCGATCCGGATTAATGGCAAAGAGGTTTGAATACCAGTTAATGTCAGTGTTTCTAATCTGGCGATAAAATCGTTTTCGGTATAGTTAATATGAAGATCCTTCAGCAATATCTAGTCCCTCTAGTTATTGGAGTATTTTGTACGGGTTTTAGTAGCTATCATATCCTTGCTGGTGGAGAAAGTAACCTATCTTACCCTGCCGAGCCATCCACTACCAGTCAAGCTGCGCCTTCCCCATCTTCAGCCTCAAGGGATTTTCCTCCCACGAATAACCCTAAAAATCTCACTAAAAATGATCGTAACGCGATCGCACTCAATATTTATCATCCTGACAGTCAGTGCCAGACTCTCATTCCAGAAAAAGTAACGGTTTCTGCTGAAACTCCCATAACTCATGCTGTCGGTAAAGTGCTAGAATCATCTAGTTCTAGTGATTTTGACTTGGCTGGATATCGCGTTAATCTGGATCTCAATAAACGTATTGTGACTATCGATTTTCGCCTAGCTCCTAATTCTCAGCGTCAGTTTGTTTCCCTCTCTATGTGCGAACAGTTTGCTCTATTCGGCAGCTTGCGCAAAACTTTACTTGATAATCCTCAATTAAAGATCAAAGATGTACGCTTTACCCATCAAGGACGAGAAATTAAACTTTAACTATTGCTTTCAATCTGTGGGAGTATCTGGCATTGGATAGTAATGAATCATATCTAAAAACCGTAAGCAAACTAAAAAATTATCGGTGATGAATTAATAACTATTTTTACAATTATTGCCACTCCATTTCCTGCTCTATATCTTCTTCACAAAGACAAGAAAAATCAATCCCCAATAAATCTATTATACCTGAGTTCGACGAAAGAGCCAAAGCTGAAAGCCAGTAAACAAGAGCTTT
>DOIX01000153.1:0-5111 GCA_003511885.1 Cyanobacteria bacterium UBA11153 | reverse complement strand
AATCTCTTAGGCAAGAAATCGATATTACGAGCGGAATGTGGGGTAACTATCATGAAAAAAGTCAAGGGAAAACACCGTTGGCGAAGCCTGCGCGAAGCGCATACTCCGAACTCCGAACTCAGGTATTATTTGTAATAATTCTTCTGAGTCGATATTCATCAATTCAGCAGCTTTTATCAAACTAATTAATCGTACTGTCAAAGCCCCTAAGATAAAATAAATAAAAATTGCTCTTTTATTTATCGTTTAGTAAAGATGGGCTAAGTCGCCGCGATATTTTGGATTGTTGTAGTTGTCATTAGTTTACATCTCAAATAAAAATACTATAGATGCTTTCACAGATGATCGAGTCAAAAATAATCCCCAATTCCCCATTCCTCATGCCTAAATTTTACAACTCAAATCCCCAGCCTTTTGAGTAAAGCGGAGATTTTCGCCATAATCTACGGGACAATCAATTACCGTAGGGACATCTTGTGCCATCGCCTCCTTCAGAGTAGGAATCAACTCCGCCACAGAATTAATCCGATAGCCTTTTAATCCCATACTTTCGGCTAATTTGACAAAATCCGGATTGCCAAAATGGACAAAAGCCGATTCACCAAAATGATTTTGTTGCTTCCATTCAATTAAACCATAACCGCCATCATTGAAAATTAAAGTAACAAATGGAGTCCCCACTCGCAAAGCCGTTTCTAACTCCTGACAATTCATCATAAAACCGCCATCACCCGTCACCGCCACAATATTGCGATCCGGATGGACTAATTTGGCAGCAATTGCCCCCGGTAGGGCAATACCCATGGCAGCAAACCCATTAGAAATGATACAGGTATTGGGGCGATCGCAATGATAATGACGTGCCATCCACATTTTATGGGCACCGACATCGGAAATCACGATATCTTCTGGTCCCATGACTTGGCGCAAATCGTAAATAAGTTTTTGCGGTTTAATGGGAAAGCCATCATCATTGGCATAATATTCATAATCAGCCCGAATATCTCCCCGCAATTCTGCGGCATGAGGGGTAGGTTTACCAGCTCTGTCTGCTTGCTTCATGATTTCAGCTAGGGAGTCGGCAATATCTCCTACTACTTCCACTATCGGAATATAACTGCTATCAATTTCGGCAGGATTGGCGGCAATATGAATAATGGGGATTTTGCCTTCAGGATTCCATTTTTTGGGAGAATACTCAATTAAATCGTAACCGATAGCAATAATTAAGTCTGATTCCTCGAAGGCACAGCTAACTCGATCCCGTTGTTGCAATCCCACTGTCCATAAGGCTAAAGGATGGGTGTAAGGAATCACTCCTTTCCCCATAAAACTATTAACAACGGGAATATTCAGCCGCGTGGCAAATTCTGTCAGTACTTCACTAGCATTTGCCCGAATTGCGCCATTTCCTACTAAAATTAACGGATTTTTGGCCTTAGAAATTGCTACGGCTGCTTTCCCGATACTGCGAAAAGAAGCATAGGTTTTTTCCCGCGCATCTTTGCCCAAAGGTTCCCCAGTTACGGGCATTGCCGCAATATTTTCTGGGACATCAATGTGTACAGCCCCTGGCTTTTCACTTTGAGCAATTTTAAATGCTCTTCGGACTAATTCTGGTGTAATACTGGGGCGCACAATTTGAGCATTCCATTTAGTAACAGGATCGAACATTGCCACCAAATCTAAATATTGGTGGGATTCAATGTGCATTCTGTCAGTACCCACTTGCCCAGTAATGGCGACTAAGGGTGCGCCATCCAGATTCGCATCTGCTACCCCCGTCATCAAGTTTGTCGCACCAGGGCCTAAAGTGGAAAGACAAACTCCCGCCTTTCCCGTTAACCTGCCATAGACATCTGCCATGAAAGCCGCACCCTGTTCGTGACGGGTGGTGATAAACTTAATTGATGAATAGCGCATAGCTTGGAGAACATGTAAATTTTCTTCTCCAGGTAATCCAAAAACGTACTCTACGCCTTCGTTTTCCAGGCAACGGACTAGTAATTCTGCTGTGTTGATGTCGCCCATTTTCTTTTCCTCTTAAAAATTAATTGGCGATGGGTTTACTTCTGTGCTATAATATTGGTTGGGTTTAGCATTTGACTTTTACGCTTCAGGTAAGCCTCAGAGACTTAAAGCTAGGGAGTGACATTTTGTCTCCCCCTGTTACAAATCCCATCTTTGCCATAAAGCTAATCGTTCTTTTAAGCTAACCTGTTTTATTCTCTTTCGTCCAGGTTTCTTAATTATTTGAGAATTTTGTAATTGGTGTCAACAATTTGTTAACACCCGATGATGGAGTTTGAATTTATACAACTCCCAAATTTTTTCCAGTTATCATATTGCCTGTGACTCTGATTTAACCAAGCTATAGCGAGGGACTAGGGGCTAGGGGCTAGGGGCTAGGGAGGAAAAAAGAAGCACTTAAGAGTATTATCAATTTCCAAATCTAAATTAACGTAAGTTACTAGTTACTGTTTGATAGCTGCTAACAGAAGGCTCGCTGATGATGGTGTCAAAAAATTAAATCATTAATCATTAACAATTAGCCTTTTTAGTAAAGATTGCGATCGCAACTAGCAACTTACAGCGGTTTCCGCTCTTATGAGGTACAGTAGAATTAGCATCGAGATAATCGATCAAATCTTGATTACTTATTAAAGTGTACTCCATTACAGCGGGAACTGCTGTAATACCAATTCTCTAAATACCTGCTACAGTGACGATGCTGGCTCCCCCCTTAATAAGCAGGGCTGTTTCAAGAATGAAATTTGATAGAGCTAGAAAGCAGACTGGGCGCGATTTTCAGGTGATAAATCCTACTCAAAGAAAATTAGGGATTAATTATTACTAAAAACGCTTCTCTCCCCCTTCTCCCCCTTCTCCCCTTCTCCCCAATTTCTCAATGGAGAATGAAACAGCCCTGCCTTAATAAAGGGGGTTTGGGGGGGGTTATGTAGCGCTATTTTAGGAAATTGGTATAAGTTAAATTATTTCACCCAAACAGTCTTGATATTCACGAATTCGTGGATACCCTGAATTCCCAATTCTCTGCCATAACCGGATCTTTTAATCCCGCCAAAGGGTAAGCGAGGATCGGATTTAACCAACCCATTAATAAAAACTGCACCTGCTTCCAATTCGTCAATAAATCGCGCTGCTTCTTCTTCTTTATTCGTCCAAGCACTAGCACCTAAACCAAATGGGATATCATTAGCTTTGGCAATGGCTTCATCTATATCTTTTACCCGAAATAATAGGGCTACTGGACCAAAAAATTCTTCCTTCTCAGTTGCTATGCCCGGTGGGAAATCGGTTAAGATGGTGGGTGGATAGAAATTGCCGGGAATATCGCTTAAAGGTTTGCCACCAATGAGGACTTTTGCTCCTTGGTTTATGGAAGCTTGGACTAGTTGGTCTAAATCTTGTAAAATAGCTGGAGTGGCTAAAGGTCCGATATCGGTACTGTCATCCATGGGATTGCCGATTTTCAGAGCTTGGAATTTATCGACAAACCGCCGTTCAAATTCATCTGCGATCGCATTTACTACTATAAACCTTTTGGCGGCAACGCAAGATTGCCCGTTATTAATCATTCTGGCTGTTACACCTGTCGCCACTGCCGCTTCTAAATCGGCACTTTCGGTGACAATAAAGGGATCGCTTCCTCCCAATTCTAAAACTGTTTTCTTAATCTGAGATCCGGCTATTGAAGCTAAACTAATCCCCGCCCCTTCGCTACCTGTCAAAGTCGCAGCCTTCACCCTTACATCGCTGACAATATCTTTAACTTTATCCGCTCCAACTAATAAAGTTTGAAACACTCCTGCCGGAAATCCGGCTTCCTTAAATATCTCGGCAATTGCTAAAGCACATTGGGGCACATTAGAAGCGTGTTTCAAAATCCCCACATTTCCCGCCATTAGTGCAGGGGCAGCAAAACGAAACACTTGCCAAAACGGAAAATTCCACGGCATTACTGCCAAAATTATTCCCAAAGGTTGATAGCGAACAAAACTTTTACTGCCATCAGTAGTCGCGGGGACATCTGCCAAAAAATCCGCCCCATTATCAGCATAATAGCGACAAACCAAAGCACATTTTTCCGCTTCTGCGATCGCACTTTTCAGGGTTTTCCCCATTTCCGTCGCCATCAGCTTCCCGAAATCCAGCTTATTTTTCTCTAAAATATCTGCCGCCGCCTTCAGCCATACAGCCCGTTGCGCAAAAGAAGTTTGGCGGTATTGAGTAAATGCTGCTTGTGCCAAGGCTAAGGAGGCTTCAATCTCCTCATTACTTTGCGGTGTAAAGGTTTTCAGGGTTTCCCCAGTAGCTGGATTAATAGTTGCGATTGCCATACTTCTTTTTAACCCCCTATTTTAGTTGAAACTAGAACGTCCTATTCCCTAGTTTACTCTTTGAGATCCCATTCATATCTTTTAAATATTGAAAATTACCTCCAGATTCAGGATAAATCCCGGCAAGACAGATTCCCCTGACAAGTTGGGCAGGTTATCTAAAGAAACAGTTAAAGTTTCCACCTCTCCATTAGCGCGATAAATTTCCACTAATGGTGTTTTGGGATCCAGCAACCAACCGAGTTGTAAACCATTAGCAATATATTCCCGCATTTTTGATTGGAGTTGGCTTAAACTATCGCTTTCTGAACGTAATTCAATGATAAAGTCTGGACATAGAGGAGGAAACTTACGCTTATTTTCAGGAGATAAAGCCTCCCATCTTTCCCGACTTACCCAAGAAACATCAGGTCCTCGTTTGGCACCATTGGGTAAAATAAAAATAGTAGAAGAGTCAAAGACAAATCCCAATCTGGTTTGGCGATTCCATAAACCAACCTGTATATTTAACTCTGAGTTTCTAATGCCACTTTCGCCACCTGTTGGGGACATAATAATTAATTCTCCTTCCGCAGTTAATTCAATACGCCATTCTTCATTTGCCACACACAAATGATAGAATTGCTCGTTAGTGAGAGCCACTGTTGAGGGCACATGTAGGCTGATAGTTTCCATGGCTGTTGAGGGGAGACGATGCAGGGCAAAGGTAATATAGCGAGGGACTAGAGGCTAGGGGCTATTGGCTCAGGA
>DOIX01000011.1:6388-10484 GCA_003511885.1 Cyanobacteria bacterium UBA11153 | reverse complement strand
TTCACCCCCCCAGCCCCCCTTTGATAAGGGGGGAGCAAGAATACAACCTGCATTTCTGCCAAATCGGGATGCTCCCCAGGATTTGATTGTGCCAATTTATAAACCGTCATACTAGAGAGTGTTTCAGCCAATGTCAAGCTGACTGACTTGCTGATGTAAATTCCGTTAAATTTGGTAAAACTTCCTGATTTTCCAGACAGGTGTCAGTCACTGAAGTCTGTGAGTAGCTTGGATAAACAAGACACATGCGGTGAGTTATAAAACTTCATGGTAAGCGGGAGTGCCGCAGGCTCAGAAAACACGTAACTCTCTCAATTAAGTGACGCTTAAAGAAGTTACCCAAAATCCGCGACTGTCAACCCATTTTTAGGAAAAGCTAGAAAATAGGAGTTTGTAGTAAGCGCTTAAGCGCCTACTACAAACAGAGAGGGTGCTTCTCATATTTAGGTAAATATTATATCTACCATTGTGAGGTACAAGCAATGAATCTGCAAAAACAGAGACGGAAGCGTGGTGTAATTCTGACTCCTCAAGGATGGCAAAAACTACAAACAGCTAAGGCTGAGGCAGAAGATTGTGAAAATGATGGTATTCGTTATAGTTTAGAAGCCTTAAGTTTTCGGATTGGCTTAGATTCAGATACTCTGTGCAAAGTATTCAATCGCCAAATCGGAGTCGATAGAAGTACCTTAAATCGCTGCTTTGCTGCCTTTAAGTTATTGTTAGATCCCCAGGATTATTATCGACCACAACCGGAAGGTGAGACAATTACAGGACTAAGTGAAAATATCAGGAAAATAAGATGGGATTGGGGGGAAGCACCAGAATCTGGCGTGTTTTACGGACGGACAGAAGAACTAAGTAAACTGAAACATTGGATAATAGAAGAGCATTCTAGATTAGTTGCTCTTTTAGGGATGGGAGGAATGGGGAAATCCTGTATAGCTGTGAAATTAGCTCGGGAAATTCAAGATCGATTTGAGTTGATAATTTGGCGCAGTATCTCTGGATGTTCTGCTGTTAACGATTTTATCGCTGGTTTGCTTAAATTCTTTGCCAATGATGAGGAAACTAATTTACCAGAAACTCTAGATGGAAAAATTTCACGGCTGATTCAGTATTTACGGGAACATCGCTGCTTGTTGGTGTTCGATAATATGGAAACGATTCTTAAAGGATGCGATGCAAGCTATCGCAAAAATGGTTTTTGCAATTGTCTGGGGCATTATTGTGAAGGTTATGAGGGATATGGGGAACTCCTGAAACGATTGGGCGAGACACTTCATCAAAGTTGTGTAGTTGTGACTAGTAGAGAAAAACCTCAAGAAATTGGATTATTAGAAGGTGAAAATTTAGCTGTCCGTTACTTGCAAGTTAAGGGATTACCAGCCGCAGAAGCCCAGAAAATTTTGATGGGGAATGGTTGTTTTTCTGATTCGCCAACTGATTACCAGCAAGTCATTGAATTTTATGGAGGTAATCCTTTGGCATTGAAGCTTGTCTCCAGGACAATTCAAAATTTATTTGCTGGTAATCTTTCTGAGTTTTTTAAACAAAAACCTGGGGTATTTGGTCATATTCGCGAGCTGTTAGATGGGCATTTCGATCGTTTATCCCATCCAGAGAAAGAGATTATTAACTGCTTGAGTAGTAATTGCCAAGCTGCTTCATTTACAGAATTGCGATCGCAAATATCTCCTAACATATCCTTGTCTAATTTAATGGAATCTTTGGAGTCTTTAACGGATAGATGTTTAATTGATAAGGATACCCCTAAATTTATTGAGAAAGGTGCTACTGTCTTTTACTTACAGCCTGTGGTAAGGGAATATGCGATGAGTAGATAGACTCAATTATCTAATACCAATTTTCTCAAATAGCGCTAGACATTAACCCCCCCCAACCGCCCTGATTAAGGGGAGTCACAGAATCGCGACTGTGGTAGGCATTGAGAAAATTGGTATCAGATAATGATGGAATATGTCAAATCTTTTCTGGTTAAAGATAAGATTGCCTAAATTCAGGCAACCGCCGTGGCATAGAGGAGGGATGGGAGTTGTCTGGAAAAAATACTCGTACCTCAACCCAAAATAATTTTGAAACCTTGACTGGAACCAAGATAGAGCTTTTGAGTACATCCTTAATTAGTGAATATTAATTGAGAACCTGAGTATGATACCAATATAGTTGGTAACAACACAGCTCCAGTTAAATGACGTTTACCTTTAGGGTTTCCCAAGAGGTAACAATCTGGGTTGAATATAAGGTGAAAGCCTAAATTGTTACCTCTTGAGTCGGAATCTGATACCAAGTTGGAGTCTGAAATCTACAGTGGCTTCCAGCCGCGTGAGGTATAGAAAAAGTTTGGATAGCGTCTTCCATTAATTCTACTACTGCATAAACTTTTCCTGAAAAGTTATACCTCATTTCATTGAAATCCACTGTAATTGACAGCGAGGGTGCAGGAATAAAGGGGTGCAGAAGAAAGACACTTACACTTGCCAGAGCAACTTGGTATGAGTTCGATTTAAGCTGAAAACCTTAATTTTTTTTGTCTTTTAGAGAATTCATGAATTCCTTGCGTCAAAACACAGCCAATCGCGTTAGAAGTCCTATCGAAAATCAACTGAACTTCTATCAATCTATCGATCCATTTGTCGAACATATCCTCACTTATTTTGAGGCAATGGGCTATACTGTTCTCCTTGAATCAGACATTATCTCTGGACGAGATCAGGAAATTTTACGAAGTTATTGTAATGGCATAATTGGTAATCGCTTTCGTCAGGCAATGGCACGAATCAATCCCACTGTGTCACCTCAACAGATTGAATTGATTTTTCATCTCCTCACCCAGATTTACACAATGCCAATGATGCAACAAAATCGTCGGTGGCATTTGCAGTTGTTGGCAAGTAATCAAGTTGATGCTTCAGTCGTTAAGCCCAATAGTCTCGCCACCCTGAAACTGATAGATTTTTCTAATGTACTTAATAACGATTGGTTAGCAATTTACTCCTTTCCTGCGATTGAAGGAGATTATCAACATTGTCTGGATCTGGTTATCTTTATTAATGGATTACCCTTGGTAGTATTTCATGGTATTCATGGAGGAGATAAATCATGGTCACTGAGATCCGCTTATTTCCAACTTCAGGAGTATAAAGAACATCTGCCCAAGTTTTTCTCCTTTAATGAGTTGCTAGTTCTTTCTAATCGGGTTCAATCTCGGATTGGGACTCTGACAAGCCAATGGAAACAGTTTATACCAATTAGTTCTGCCAATGGTGAAGATACTCTCTTTTCAGAGAAAACTGAAATAGAAACCTTAATTAAAAGTGTTTTCCACAAGCAACGCTTTTTGGAAATTATTCAGCACTTTATTGTATTTCAACAAAGCCGCACCAAGTTGAATAAGCGGCTAATTTCCGAACCTTTTTGGACAGTAAACAACCCTAATTATTGGCGGTATATTCACTCTTAAAGGGGATTAAATTCTTGCCTATTGCCCGTTTCCTATTCCCTCTTAAGAGATCGGAATTATCCCTTGTATGATACCTTATAAATGTAATTGAAGAGGCAATCTTATGGTTACTATAACCTTTTATGAAAAACCAGGATGCACCAATAATACCAAGCAAAAAGCTTTGCTGAAAGCGGCAGGACATACTGTGGAAGCTTATAATTTATTAACCCAAGCTTGGACAGTGGAAACCCTCCGTCCCTTTTTTGGAGATTTGCCACTTACAGAATGGTTTAATTACACTGCCCCTCGGATTAAATCGGGGGAGATTATTCCAGCCCAACTGAATGAAGAAACTGCTTTAAATTTGATGATTAACGATCCCCTCTTGATTCGTCGTCCCTTGCTCCAAGTTGGGGAGCTGCGGGAAGTTGGTTTTGACAGAGATAAGATTGCAGCCTGGATTGGTTTAGAAGCAATAGATACGTCTCAACAGATGATTCGAGATCGTTTGATTGAGGAAGATTTACAGACTTGCCCCAAGAGCAATCAGCCCCATCATATCCCCTGCAAAGTTACTGAAGGTTAGAGCGGTTTCCGCAGTAATGAGGTACACTTAATCGATCCTCAACA
>DOIX01000011.1:5678-6114 GCA_003511885.1 Cyanobacteria bacterium UBA11153 | reverse complement strand
TAAGTTTTGCGATCGCGATCGTAACATAAACCAATCGCGGAAGTTACCCTAATTAGTGGTACTTCCGTAGCTTAAAACTATTGCTATTTAAGGCAGCTTTTAACCTGGCAATATATTTCATCCCCAGACTTTAGCCCTTTAACCTAACCAGATTAGCAAATATCAACCTGCAATCATTACACTACTCGACTTAATCAGAGCGAAGACTTCTTTCCCTTTTGTTAACCGCAATTTGTCAGCCGATATGCGAGTGATAATCGAAACTAACTCTACTCCAGACGCAATCTCCAGAGTAACTTCGACATTCACAGTACCTTTGATAATTCGCTTCACTTTTGCTCTCAAGATATTGCGGGTACTGATTTGGACAGTCTGTAACATTGCAGTATTAGTAGATTTAATTGATTCATCTCCTTTTTTTTCTTCTTCCTCTTCT
>DOIX01000011.1:5009-5473 GCA_003511885.1 Cyanobacteria bacterium UBA11153 | reverse complement strand
CTTTTTTTTCTTCTTCCTCTTCTAAATCCTCGAAAAACTCGTTAGCAAAACTTCCCGACGAGCTAGTTTTGAGATTGAGCGCTATCGAGGAAGGTGATTTCCCCATCTGACGAATCATTTCTCTCAAAACTTCTGTTTTAGTGCGCTGACTTTCCTGACAAATCTGTTCGAGAATTTGCCTTTCTTCGTCGGAGGATTGAAAAGTAATCCAGCCTTGATCTTTTCTGGGCATTATCGGATACCAAATAAGTTGGTATAGAGTTGGTAGAATATAGTTCTGAAGAGAATTCTAGCCGTAGCGCGATGGTCTGACTGCTCTGAGTTAACAATACTCACCCTATTTTATAACTCAAGCCCAATCCCGGAGTTGAGACTAAATTGAAAATCACTATATATGGAGGATTTTGGGTAAAATTTGCCAAAAAAGCACTATATGTAACATTAGTGAGGGAAGGGTGAAGCAA
>DOIX01000011.1:0-4711 GCA_003511885.1 Cyanobacteria bacterium UBA11153 | reverse complement strand
TACCAATCTCTCTATGCCCTAACGCTATAAATGCCTAGCAGCTTATCTGTAGGGTGCCCTGCGCTATTGCTAACGCACTATCCACTATTGGTAGCGTCACTGTGTAAGTCATATTCAAGTAAATAAGGGAAACTATCAGCAGAAATTGCTCTAGCTCCCCTTATCCTCACACTAGCGACTGTGCTAATTTCCCAAATCAAACAGTGGCACACAAAATTTGGTGTCGCACCTGTAAGACTTCTGGATGTTCCTCACAATATAACTGAAAAGCTGTTTTTTCTTTCGGATCAATTCCTTCCTGATAAGTCGCTTCAGCTTCTAAATCTTCTGCCAAAGCCCAAGCCTCAATCGCTTCCTGACTAGTAATGCCCTTGGTAGTAGAAATGGATTTCGCATTCTCAATTGCTTTCGCCAATTCTCTCCGGAGGAGGGGAACTTTGGGATTTTCCAGAAAATCACCTTTAAACAGAATATCTGTTTGAGAAATAATCCCCAACAAACCATTGCTAATTACTGGGGCAATGTGAATGCCAGTATTAGCAAATAACCGGGCTACATACTCTACTCCTAAATCGGGATTGATGACAATGCAAGGCTTAGTCATAATCTCATAAACACGGATCTTCTCTAAGTCTTTTCCATAAGCAACAACCTTAGAGACAATATCCGTCTGGGTGACAATACCATAAGCATCTTGCTCGCTACGGATATCCACAATTAAAGCCCGCAAGTTTTTCAGCCGCATCAATTTAACTGCTTCAGCCACTGTGGCGGAACCACGAATAGTAGCCACATCTTGAGTCATGATTTCAGATGCTTTCAGCATATTTTTTTCCTCATTTTCTAGTGTAAAAGTTAAAAACTTTTGGCAGTTTGGGTTGTCGGATTGAACTCAAAACGAGATTGTGGCAAGACATCACCATAAAGATGAAAAGTAACTGTGGGTTCCTCTCCTACTGCTTCCACGCTATGAATAGCATCAGGCGTAAAGCTGATAATTTCTCCAGGACGAATAATTTTTTCACCTGTAAATTCGATTTTTGAAGGAAATTCCAGATCGTTACTCCGTCGCCAAAACCGATGTTTTTCTTCTCCCTTAATCGCTGCTACTACTCCCCAAGAGCCATGATTGTGAATTGGTGAAACTACTCCAGGAGCAAAAGTGACATTTTGGACAGTTAGGGGATATCCAATCTCATCATACAGTGTGAGAATCGCCACACCTGTTTTTGGACAAGGTTGTAAGTATTGAGTTTGTACCCAATAGGAATTTGTAATTAACTGGCGCACACGCATTCGGATTTGTGGTAAATAATCCCACTGTTCAGCTTCATGTTTTGCCCGTTCAACTAAATCCAAAATTTCTGTTAGGAAGCGATGTAAATAATAGGATTCCCTAACTAAATCCCACTCCCTAGCAGTGGGCCTCGGTTGACATTCTCCATTGTCTGTTACCAGCCAATCTTTAGTATTCATCATTTTTTATGGTTAAAGCAATGGTTTAAGTATATTTATTGGCATAAATATACTGCCAAAGAACCCCATCCTTTTTGAGGACAGGTGTGTCAACCTAGCCTTGTTCTAACCTTGTTAGATCGAGTCAGGTTAACTGCTATTGCTGCTAAAGTCGTTACATTATTTATATCATTTCGTATTCTCGGAAACACTTTTTCTAATTAAGGCTGTACTCAACACCTCAAATCCATAGCTGAAAAGATTTTTATATATTTTTTGGGAACAGGTGCTAGTATTTTTGAGCTATAGTAACCCTATTGGCTGTTAGGATGTTAATGGATAGCGATGCTCGGAACTACTCACTTCACTATTGCCAAAAAATGTTCTATCCTTTCTCTATTCTTTTAAGTAATTCTTAATAATGTTGCCAAAAATATGAGTAATCGATAGAAAAGATGAGTAAATTATCCTCCCCTTTACTTCCATATTCTCCCCTTTACTTCCATATTCTCTCTTTTACTTCCATATTCTCCCCTTTACTTTCATATTCTCCCCTTTACTTCCATATTCTCCCCTTTACTTCCATATTCTCCCCTCTCCTTGCAGGAGAGGGGCTGGGGGAGAGGTAAATCAGTTGAAGTAGGCAGATTTCAATCGGGAGGAGGTAAAATCCTGGCACTGCGATTTACATTATATAAATGATTGAAACTGGCTAAATCATTCCTAACACTTTCCGTAATAACATTTGGTCTTCTTCCTTAACGCGAAAGCGACCATTTTCAATATCTCTAATCCAGCTTTGACTTTTTCCTGTTAATGAGGCTAATTCTCTCTGACTCAAAAGCCTTGTTTTTCTGGCTTCAATTATTTGTTCTGGTGAAAGTTCAATAGATGATTTCGTCTTAGTTTTTTCTTGTTTTTTTCGAGGCTGAACCGCTTTCATTTTTGTTGATGATTGCCATTCAGGAGGGGTTTCAAAATATAATATTCGTCCATTCATTAAACGATTCCACTTACCACGAGGCGCTACATCAGTTAATCGATTATTCTGACTACCATCAGCAATCCAAAATTCTAAAGCCGCCTCTGCTTCTTCTGGAATATTTTGGAGTTTCACCCATAATGGTTGAATTTCTGGTGGATAAGTAACTGGGTCGAAGACGGGGATTATACCATAATAACTGATAACTTCTAAGTCATTTTCAAAAATTTTCATTAGTCGTTTCCGTTCTTCTTTTTGTGAAGATAAAGTGTTAAATTTTTTATCGCCATAAGCTACTCGCATTAATGTGGGAACTGTGATCCGCTGTTCTTTGCCCATTTTGGTTTTAAATAATAACCAAATTAACATCCTTGCCGCTCCTGGATGTTGTTGCCAAATGCTCATTACTGTAATCAATATTACTTTAGGCAGCGTACCATATTGATAAAAGCTCTTCCGTTCTTTGCAGCCTTGTCGATTGAGAAATATTTTTGTCCACTCTCCTGCTTTGATCCTGAAAGTTAATCCGATTAAATGTTTAGATCCACTATCGTCTTCTTGGAAATGATGTTGAATTTCTAATAAGTGCCATAAAGGACTATTTTTGATCGAAACACCTTTAACTTTTCCTTGGGATGGCAAATCAATACTAGCAATTAAGTTACAGGGTTGTTGAGCAAGTTCTTTGATGAGAGATAACTTGGCAGATTTACTGAGATCTTTACGCTTATCTATGCCCAAGTATTCTTCAATTTGCAGATCGTTGATGATAAATTCTTCTTCCCAAGGGCGATCTAATGCGGTAATATGAGCGGCATAGATTAAATTGAGACAAGCAGCTCGAATATCAAAAGATTGCATGATTAAAAAAGCTTCATTATCTTTGAGTGCTATTTTGGGTTCAACAGCTAAGGGGTTGGCAATACGATAAACAATCTTCCCTTTTCCATTTAAGATTTGTCGATGATAATATAGTTCTCCAGTGTCTTCTATTTCCCAAGGCAGCGAGGCTCCCTGTACGAGAATGTTGGACAATTCCCAGATGGCAATTGCTGAAGCAAAGGGATGATTCTTTCCATTAGTAAAAATGTTGGCAGAGGGAAGTATTCTTGCTGCATCAATTTTATATCTCCCTTTTTTCGCTTGTACAGGAACAGGAGCATTAACTGGACAGGCAATTATACATTGAGGCGCGGGGAGATCTTCACAATTGTTACATAAATTGAGATCTATTGAGTATCGATCTTCTTTGCGGCTGATGGCTCCTGTAGGACAAAGAGGCTCGCAAGTATCGCACTGGATACAACGATTAGTGATGGAATATGACATGGCTAATTTTAATTGCTTAATACTAAGTTAACTTTATTGTTAATTAGCGATCTTTAGAGTTTTGTTCGTCTCAAACACTTAAAGATTAATTAATTTTTTCTTTATGTTCTCTTTTATGTGGTAAATAAAAATAATCCTAAGATTGATTCATTTGTATATTTTCATACAGTATTTTTAATTTATTGAAGGTACTCAGTAAGCGCTTAAGCGCTTACTACGAAGATTTTTCCTTAAATAAGGCTTGCTTAATAAAGATAGAAGGTATGCCAGCCAAGGATTTCAATTATTTTTGGCTTTCCCAAGTCCAAGGATTTTAACTCTTTTTGTTCAAAAACCTTGCCTGATTGTGGGAAATCCCTAAGTATCCGAAAAGGAAGCAACGGGTGAAACTCTCATCAGGTAAGCTCTGTAGCATCTAGATTCGCTTTATAGGCTTTTTCAGCAAGCCCTACTTAAAGAATCCTGTCTATCTCATCCCAGTGAGAGCCGCGATACTTCTCTATTCTGTATTTATCCCAATCGGTCAAATTTAGGGTAATCAGCAAAGGGAAATAAGCGAGTTAGAAAATATTGAATTGGAGCGCAATAGTTTATAAACTCTGTTCAAGGTTATTAGTTCTCCTTTGGATTATCCTAGCACAATCGCTGAAACGACGCAATATCGTAAATTATTAATAATAAATCTCAATAAATCTCACGAAGTTATGGGGCTTTCAGCGATCGGTTGTTAAGTTATGTTAAGACTCAATTTTTTTTTGAGGTTGAGGAATTGGGGGTGAGGGGAAAACTCTCTACTTCGGATCTTGGTTCTGGATGCAATGGACAATGGACAATGGACAGTTGACAGGAAGGAAATCTGAGTACCTAGGGTTTGCTGAAAAAGTCTTTTCGTGAGGGGAGGGTGTGGGGTGTGGGTTTTTTTGTGTGGGGTTTGAAGAGTTTTCT
>DOIX01000010.1:11145-12104 GCA_003511885.1 Cyanobacteria bacterium UBA11153 | reverse complement strand
GGAGATGAGTGTTATGTTCAAGACTGTTTTGTTTCCTGTAGATCAAAGTCGCGAAACCCGCGAAGCTGCTGATGTGGTGGTAAATGTCGTCCAAACCTATAAGAGTCGCTTAATTCTGCTGTCTGTACTAGCACAGTCAGGACCAGAAGCCGAATCCCCCCCGGCTGAGAAGGGAATGTCACCTGAAGCGATTGAGGAATTACTCCAAACGGCGAAAGCCCTCTTTCAGGAGCAAGGGATTGAGCCGGAAACTATGACTAGAGAAGGAATGCCTGCTTTCACCATCTGCGATGTAGCCGATGAGATTGGGGCAGATTTGATTGTGATGGGATGTAGGGGATTGGGGTTAACTGAGGAAGGTGCATCGGAAAGTGTTACTAATCGGGTGATTAATTTATCGCCTTGCCCTGTTTTGATTGTGCCTTAATTTAGTTATTAGTTTTGGTTGTTGGTTTTTGGTTGTTGGTTTTTGGTTGTTGGTTTTTGGTTGCGATCGCAGTTGGTGACAGGATAAAGTTACTGTTTTTGGGCTGCGATCGCTAATTTTACCCCTTGAACCCGACGCAAGCGATCCATGACACTTACAACTCTACCGTGATTGACTGCTTCATCAGCATTAATTACCACTAGGGATTCAGAATTGGGAGCGATTTGAGATCTTACTGCCTCTTCAATATCGTCAAGATCGATCGATTCGCGGTTGAGGGCAATTGCACCATCTGCCTGAATTGTGACATTAATTTCCTTACTCTGTTGAGTTTCTGCGGTTGTCGCTTTGGGCAGATTTACTGGTAATCCCTCTGAACGAGTTAAATAGAGTGTGGAGATGATGAAAAAAGTCAGGATAGCGAATATGACATCGATCATCGGGACAATGTTAATTTGGGGTGGGATATCAGGTTCATCAGGTAAACGCATTTTGAGTATTATAGCTAAGGGCTAGGGGCTAGGGGTTAGGG
>DOIX01000010.1:3259-10844 GCA_003511885.1 Cyanobacteria bacterium UBA11153 | reverse complement strand
GGGAAGAAAGTCGTAAAATCAATGGTGGAAGGAATTAAGAACATCTTAACCGCCCTGGTGGTTGCTAGAAATCTTAGTTTTTTGGTGAATAGTCGATCCCAAAAAATATAAGAAAGTATTGAAAACTCTGGGATTAATGTCAAGTAATTTACGTCATCCCAGTTTGCACACGCATAAATAGGATAGTCTATCTAGTCCTAATAGTGAATAAGTGTTTGAAGCTTATGTCGAAAATAAAACACCAGGAGCATTCCGAGTTTTTTGGTATTATGGTCCGAGTCAAGGGGTAATAACGATGCAGATCGCACTTTCTGCCTCCTGAAGCGTTGGCGTAGCCTGGGATATGGATTCGCGCTTTCTTACCAGGAGGGAATAGCTATCAGTGGTATGATGAAAATGGATAAGATTGTAAGTAGAAAAAGAGGTTGGATAAAATGGGTTAATCCAACCTACAAAATTTGCTTTTGCTACATACCAAATCAGTCAATCTGGTGTCTACGCAGCACTAGCCATCAGCCTGACTGTGGGTATATCTGCACGAGTTGGTAGACGGAAACAACTCATCGGTAATGTGACAACTGCTACCGTATTCCCAAGCATATCGAAAAATTCAACGCTGTAACCTGTTTCTAATCCACTAACATCATGTTGTGCGACTACAGTACCAATGTCTCCAGCATATACACCTTCTTCAGGAAGATCGCGCAATAAGATAATATCTGAGTAAAGGGGAAAATTCATGGCAGTCTCCAAATATTGCTAATCGGGAACTAAAGTTATTAAGCGAGGAAAGTCGGTACCTCTGTCTATTTGCCAGACTGTCTTCACCAGGATTTGTCTGTTGATAGGAGTCAGGAGATTGGCACTAATTTCATACCTCGTACCGTAGGTCGTTTCTTTAATAAGACTAACATCTACAGTTAGGTGAAATTTACGAATATCGGCTTCTAGCTGCTGCCAGTTATCGGGGGAATAACCACATTGAATTAGTAACTTAGCTTTGGTTCCACCACGTTTATGCTCAGTGTTAAGCAAATACTCAGTTAGCTTTGATTGCTCGATTACTGCGCGATCGCTATTTGGGATCTTCATGCTTCATTTGCTACTCGCACGGAGAGTATTTTCATCTGATCTCAAACAGAGCCGATTTGAGCTTGGCGATCGCTCATCAGAAAAAAGAATTTGCGATCGCACAGCGGAAGGGAGGCGATCGCACCCCGTTCAATTATCACATTGGTATGGTGGAAATGGATTGGATTGTGAGTGGAAAAAGAGGTTGGGTAAAATGGGTCAAGCTAATCTATAAGGTTAACTCGAGTATTTTAGCTTCTGGTTGACTGGTGAGATAAAGGGTATCCGGACTGAAATCTTGCTCATGAGGCCATTGAATGCTACCAAAGCTAAGTTGGACTTGTTGAAAATATTCGATGTTTTGAAGTTCGATAAATATTCCTTTGTCGAGATAGGTAGTCACATCAAAGCGGCGAATTTCGCCATTGCTAAAGGTGAGGCGAAGTTGATAGTTTTCTAAGGGTTCAACCTTAATTACTTTGGGAGACATATAATTACTCCGGATTACTGGAGAGGATTGATTTTAAATACTTGTTGTCCATTGACTGCAAGTTGCCAATTTGCCATAAGTTCATCTTGATGGATTTCAATCCAGGCTTGAACCAGCTTGAGTTTAGACTTTTGCAGTTTGCCATCAAGGATGTCGCCATTAGGAATAGCAAGTACAGCTTCATCATCTTGATAGCTGACGTGGATGTGTGGACATTGATGTTTTTAGTTATCAGGCGTAGTACATCCTGATGATGACACCATAAAACATTGAAATTACTGGCATGACAAGTGCTTGTGGACGAGGATTATACTTTCTATTGTAAGCGATCGCACTGCTATATGGAGTGGGATGCTTCATGCGGGCTTCTCCATCGCACTTTCTTGTGGTGCTGCGTAGGTGCTTCACCTTTTGGGAGAAATCGCTATCCCGACAATCATCTCATTGGTATGGTGGAAATGGATCAGATTGTGAGTGGAAAAAGAGCTTGGGTTTACTTACATTAACCCAAGCCATAAGTAAGCGCGATCGCACTTTCATTCGTTGGCTGCAACCGAATTATTAGCTGCTTATCATTTCAAGCTACTCTTAACCCATTCTTTACTTCCTGAGTCGGACGAAGCAATATGGCTCGACCATTCTCTTCAACGACTGCAAGAACAAGAACTTCTGACTCTACACCCGCCACTCTTTTGGTGGGGAAGTTCAGAACCGCAATTACCTGAGAATTTATCAACTCTTCCGCTTTGTAAGCTTCTGTAATTTGAGCGGAACTTTTCTTAACTCCCAATTCACCAAAGTCTATCTCAAGGATATAAGCAGGTTTTTTAGCCTTTTCATTCAACCTAGCTGATTTAACTGTGCCTGCACGTATATCAATCTTGATAAAATCTTCAAAAGAAATAAATTGTGATATATTCATTGCAGATCTTACCCAATATTCTTAATTTGTTCGCACCAGTTAAAGTTCAAAGCATAAGCATCTTTGAAGTAATCAACTAGCCTATACAGATCGTGTTCTAGAAGAGTTTCCTCAATCATTCTCTCTGTCATCTGTATGTGATACTCTTCTGCTGGATCATCGCCACCTACGTGGGTTTGAAAGTAAGAGAGACTATCCTTTTCAAGACCATACAGATTGGCAATTGATGACCATAAAGCATCAATCATTCTTCCTGCATGTTTCTCAAATGCTACCATGTGGGACACTCTTATCACAGGATCGAGACTAGACAACCCATATTCCAGTCTTTTCAAGTATTCTCCTGTTGGTGGCGAGAATTGTGGTCCCAACTCTTTTCCCAAGATCGCTTTGATATCCCCTCTCAATAGATTTGCATGAAACCTTTCCGTGTCTAAAATCATAGGTAATCCATTATTGCCGTATTTTTGCACAATTGCATGTCCACCAACTTCATCCCATGTCAGAAAAGCACCCACAGCCGCCGTAATCTCAACATCTCGCGGAACATCCCTGTTTCGCTGAATGCAGTTAGCAATCAGACGATATTGTACACCAGCCTGAAGGTATGGAAATGCAAGTGACATGGCAAGGTAGTTGCTAATGAGTAATTCAAAATTATCTTTAGTTACTCCATACGTGAACGGGTGCTTTTCAAAATCTTCCCCTACTACTTTAGTCAATTGATTCAACACAACTTCACTGATTGACATTTCCCTCATTCCTCTTTTGATACTAAGTAAAGTGTAGCCAAGGGTAAAATTCAGCAGTGACAGACAACCTTTGATCTAACACCTGATGATTCTTCTATGATACTTAATCAATCTCAGCTTTATCTGAACCTAAATGTTCTATTTTGCCGCCAATTATCCCCCGCTTTCACTCTATTTAATACAGTTTTGTAGGAAAATATAGGAAAATGTGCTAAAAAGCAGGAAAATGTGAGCTATAATACATAAAATCTCACATCATCCCAATCCGATGAATCTTAAAGAAATGTTAACCCTAGCTGACGAGATAGTATTCACAAAAACGGGTAAGCACCTTGACGATTTACAAGAAGCAATATTGCAAGGCACTCTACAACGTGAGACATATAAGCAAATAGCGAAGGATTTTGACTGTTCCGAAAGTCACATCAGGGAAATCGGTTCGCAATTATGGCAGATACTTTCAGAAGAGTTAGGGGAAGATGTAAATAAAAAGAATTTTCGCTCCACAATGGGAAGATTTATATTTGAAAATGTCTCTAATTTTGAAAACGTAGCAATTAGTAGTTTTAACACCTGTGGAGAAGCCAGACACCCCCCAGATACCCCCAACTCACACCCACCAAATCAAGAAACCTCCAACCCAAAACAAACCCCAACCCTACATCAAGATTTAAGCGAAATGCCAGAGTTGGGTGATTTCCATAATCGCACTCCCCAACTCCAAACCCTCACCACCTGGATTTTACAACAACGCTGTCGCCTCATCGCCCTCACAGGTATCAGCGGTATCGGCAAAACCACATTAGCAGCCCAACTCGTACAACAAATAAAAGATGAATTTCAATATGTAATTTGGTGCAATCTAGACGCATCCCCCACCCTATCTGAATTGGAAGCTAATTTAATCCAGTTTTTCTCCCAATCAGAAAACCCAGATTCCTCTGCAACTAATCAAAAATATTTACCCCTAATTAAATATTTACAAAACCATCGCTGTTTAGTCGTATTAGATGACATTCACAACCTTTTCAGTAGCGGTGAATTGGCAGGAAAGTATAAACCGGGATACGAAGACTATCGCTCTTTTTTCAAACAAATAGAAAAATTATCCCATCAAAGTTGCTTTCTCTTAATCGGTTGGGAACAACCTAGAGAAATGACTCAAATTAAAAACCCAAATACCCCCATTCGTAATTTACAACTCACTGGTTTAGATATGGTAGCCGCTGGGGAAATACTGAAAGATTATGGATTAGCAGAAATCCCTAACTTGGAAAGACTCATTCAGCTTTACCAAGGAAACCCTTTATGGTTACAAAGCGTGGCGGGTTTGATTCTGGAGTTGGGAGGAGGGGTGACTGAGTTATTGCCCGATGATACAATCTTGTTACCGGAAGACTTGAAAGATATTTTAGAGGTACAGTTTAGTCGCCTTTCAGAAATTGAAAAACAAGTTATGTCATTATTGGCGAAAGAAATGAAACCTGTCAATCTGGCAAAATTACTGAAAAATGGGATAATTTCACCTGCTGATTTACTCAAAGCAGTCCAATCTTTATCGCGGCGATGTTTGATTGAACAGGAGGGAAGTTTTTATAGTCTTTCACCTGTGTTGAGGCAGTATATTAAAGAATTATAAGCCGAATGAAATTAAGTTTAGCTGGGAGACAGGAGAGTTCACTCAATTGATAACTGTGGTACAATTGAAAGACGAATCAATACATTGTAGAATGGGTGTGAGTAAGTGATACCAGAATTCGATGAAAACGGCAATCTACCGCCAGGAGTTCATTTTTGCGAATGGGAGGAGTTTAACGAGAGATTTAATACGAACCTCAAAAGAAGAAACATGATATATGGCTTACAGCTAGCAATGACTCAGTTAAAAGCAGCAGGTTGTAGGACTATTTATATTAACGGTAGTTTTGTTACCATAGAACCAGATCCTAACGACTTTGATGCTTGTTACGACCGAGAAACTGTAGATATGGATAATCTCCGAGTGAATGCTCCTAGATTGTTCAATTATTATGACAGAGATGCGCAAAAAGCTAAGTATAGAGGGGAGATTTTTCCCGCAGATCAACCTGTAGGTAATTACGGGGACAATTCTTTTGAGTTTTTTCAAAAGGATAGAAAACAAAGAAAGAAAGGAATCATAGCTATAAATTTAATGGAGTGGTTACCATGATTAAAGATGAATTAGAGTATCAAGTTAGTCAAGAATGGGTAGAAAAATTTACCAAAACTATGGCGGCAATGGAGCGAGATGAAGAAGCGAAAAGAAAGGATTTTCTGAAATGGGATGCAGGTAGAAGGGCAATCCAATGCCATTTGGATCAATTACATGAAGAAATAGCTGAATATGAAAGATTGATTAATTGTGACAAAAGCCAGCCAATCCAAATTGTCGTTGAGAATTTTAATAAGCTGCCAGATGCTTTAATTAAAGCACGCATCGCCGCCAAAATGAGTGAAAAAGAATTAGCTGAAATGCTAGGAATTGACGAACAGCGAATTAAGGAGCATGAAGCTAAAAATTATCGATATGCTAGTTTTTTGGAGATTCTTGAGATTAGCTTCGCTTTAGGTGTGGAGTTTAAAACGGCTGTGGTGCAGGTAGATTTCGAGCAGGTAGAAGAACTGAAACAAGGTGCTAAAGAATGGCACAAAGAAAGAAGAGAAAGGGCAAGGAAAAAATCTCAAATAGTTGCAGAGCAAAAAGTTGGGTAATGGAGAAGTAGCCGCCATCACTTTAATTACATAGCCAGAAGATGGTAGAACTATTTATATTGATGGTAGTTTTGTGACTAGCCAAGAAAAGCCTAATGATTTTGATGCTTGTTACGATAGGGAAACTGTAGACATGGATAATTAGCCATCAGCCATCTTCAGCACCGCAAGAGGAAAATGCCAACGAAGTAAATTTATAACTTAAGAATAATCAAAATCTCTCAATAAAAATAGTAAAGGAGTCATCCCATGACAGCAACAATACTCCCAGAAACATTACCCGAAATCATCTACCCAGAAAATGACGGAAAACCCATGTCCGAAAATACCAAACAATTCCAATTGATTGTGAAAATTCAAGGGGGACTAGATGCTTTATTCAAAGACAATGAGAATGTATTTGTTGCAGGTGATTTACTCTGGTATCCCGTTGAAGGAGATCGCATCGAGGATCAATAAAAACCTGAATAATCACAAAAAAAGGACAAATAACTAATGACAATTCAATGGTATCCTGGACATATTGCCAAAGCAGAAAAGGCACTAAAAGAACAACTTAAATTAGTCGATGTTGTCCTCGAAGTGCGAGATGCACGAATTCCCCTATCTACCCATCATCCCCAAATTTATCAATGGTTAGGAAGTAAAACCAAACTGTTAGTAATTAATCGGGTAGATATGATTCCGCCTGGGGTAAAGCAAAAGTGGATATCCTGGTTTCAAAAGCAGGGGGAAATGCCTTATTTTACTAATGCCCAACAGGGTACGGGTGTCCGCGAATTGACGAAAGCCGTACAGCAAGCAGGAGTACAGATGAACCAACGACGGCGCGATCGCGGAATGTTGCCTCGCCCTGTGCGTGCGGTAGTTATCGGCTTTCCCAATGTGGGAAAATCGGCTTTAATTAATCGACTTTTGGGTAAGCGGGTAGTAGAAAGTGCCCGTCGCGCTGGAGTAACGCGGCAATTGCGTTGGGTGCGTATTTCTGATGAATTGGAATTATTGGATGCTCCTGGTGTGATTCCTTCACTATTAAAAAATCAAGAAAATGCCCTAAAAGTTGCTATTTGTGATGATATTGGAGATGCTTCTTATGATAATTATGTCGTGGCGGCGGGATTAGTGGAATTCATGAAAGATTTAGAATATATGGCAGAGTTTGGCTTATTTCCTGCAACATCTTTACAGACTCGCTATCAACTCGATGCCACTTCATTGACAGGGGAAGAATATATTTATGCTTTGGCTAATTTTCGCTATCAAGGGGATGTAGAAAAGACGGCACGGCAATTGTTAAATGATTTCCGCAAGGGAGTGTTAGGTGCAGTCGCGCTAGAATTTCCACCAACTTAAGTCTCGCAGAAAAATTGCGTTGAGATAGAATAAGCTAGAAAAGTAGATACTGAACTATATATAGTAGGGTGCGTTAACTCGAGTATAACGCACCATCTACCCTCGCGATCGCAAAACTCTTCCTCACTAACACCAATCCCAATATATGAACATTATTCAACCTTTCCAAACCTCTGCGTACCTCTGCGATACCCTCTGCGCCCTCTGCGTTAAAAAAAAGAGATATAGCAACCGCCAGTCAAAACATTCTCAATTCCTCAAACC
>DOIX01000010.1:2810-2946 GCA_003511885.1 Cyanobacteria bacterium UBA11153 | reverse complement strand
TATCCTTGCTACCACTTACAATTATCTTCCCATTACCATGAATCGCCACAGCCGAAACAGAATCAATATGTCCCCCCAAATTAGCAATTTCCTCTCCCGTAGTTACTTCCCAAAGTTTAATCGTTTTATCCCAACT
>DOIX01000010.1:2412-2591 GCA_003511885.1 Cyanobacteria bacterium UBA11153 | reverse complement strand
TTAATCGTTTTATCCCAACTACCACTAATAATAGTTTCTCCATCTGGACTAAATATAACAGATGAAACTGCCCAAGAATGACCAGAAATTGTCTGGATACATTCTTCAGTTTCTCTATCCCATAATTTAATAGAATTATCGTCACTTCCTGTGGCTATAATTTTACCATCTGGACTAAA
>DOIX01000010.1:1311-2199 GCA_003511885.1 Cyanobacteria bacterium UBA11153 | reverse complement strand
TTTACCATCTGGACTAAAAGCTACCGTTAAAACACCCCAATCATGACCAATTAGTGTCTGTTGTAATTCCAGGGATAATTTCAAATTATCTTGAATATTTAGATTCCATAAATTCACAGTTCGATCCAAACTAGCAGTAGCGATAAAATTACCGCATGGACTAAAAGCAACTGAACTTACTTGTAAACTATGGCTGGTAATTTCGCCCAGTTTATCGCCAGTTTGAATCGACCACAATTTAACAGTTTTATCCCAACTACCACTGGCTAAAAATTTACGATTTGGACTAAAATCAACGGACTTTATTTTGTTAGTATGGCTTTGAAAAGTCTGAAGTTCTTTAAAAGTAACTGCGTCCCATAATTTAACAGTTTTGTCATGACTACCACTGGCGATAATTTTGCCATCCCCACTAAAGGCAATGGCATTAATTGCATCTGTATGTCCAGTTAATTTCACAATTAACTTCTTAGTTGTTAAATTCCATAAGTAAATAGTTTTATCATCGCCACCACTGGCTAAAATAGTCCCATCTGGGCTAATCGCAACTGAATTAACTGCTAGTTTGTGATTAAATGTATCTTGACATTCCCATAACTGGGATGATTGGGTTCGCTGATTATCTGTTTTCCCGATATATTGTCTGCCCAGCTTACCTCTTATTTTATCGATTGCTTCCATCACTTGATCGGCAGATTGAAAGCGATTATTGATGGCATTTTCTACCATTTTATCTAATATTTTACCCAGGCTATCGCTAACCTCTTGAGTTAAATAGTCTCGCCAAACCCAAGTATGATTAATCGTATCAAATAAATCAAATGGCGAAATACCTGTTAATAAGTAAAGACAGGTAACTCCTAAGCTATAAATATCGCTAGCAAAAAC
>DOIX01000010.1:710-1111 GCA_003511885.1 Cyanobacteria bacterium UBA11153 | reverse complement strand
CTATAAATATCGCTAGCAAAAACTGCTTTTCCTCGCGCTTGCTCCGGTGCAATATATTCAGGGGAACCGATACTTTTTTCGATGTTAGGAGAGTCTATACTATTGACTATTTTCGCCGCACCAAAATCTACTAAAACAAATTTTTTTACAGGTAAGATGGGGAGATTAGGGAATTTAGCAGACTCTCTAAATTTGCTATTTTCGGTAGGGAAGGAGTCGCAAGATTGCTGAATTATATTTTGTGGTTTGATATCTCGATGAATAATATTGCGATCGCAAATACATTGAACTACTGGCAATAAATCATCTAATACTTGCCAGACTTGATTTTCGGTAAATGTCCCTCCTTCTGCTACCATCTGTGCCAGATTACTGCCGTCAATAAATTCTTGGACTAAATA
>DOIX01000010.1:0-500 GCA_003511885.1 Cyanobacteria bacterium UBA11153 | reverse complement strand
ATAAATTCTTGGACTAAATAAAACTGCTGATTTTCTGTAAAATATCCTAATAATCTGGGAATTTGAACTTGTTTGCCTAGTTTCGATAAGAGTAAAACTTCTTGCTCAAATAATGCTTTTGCTTTCTCAAAATGAGGGAGTGATAAGCCACGAGGGAATAGTTGTTTAATGACACAAATAATTACAGGCAATTGTCCTTCATCGAGAGCTAAAAAGGTGCTGCTAAATCCCCCTTTACTGATTAATTTGATGGCACGATAACGATTTTGCAGATAGAGATTTAAGCCGCATCCTTGACAAATTTTATTGGTGTCTGGGTTGGGCGGCTGAGGACAATCTGGATTGAAACAATAGGTCATTTATTGGATAATAGGAAATTCCATATTTTAAAGCTTAAAACTATCCACAGCCACTCCAATTTAGCGCAATCTTTCACCAGTGGAGAATCGGGAGTTTTCCGTTTCAGCTCTCCCCCTACCCCCCAGGGCTGTTTCATTGTC
>DOIX01000009.1:12013-17070 GCA_003511885.1 Cyanobacteria bacterium UBA11153 | reverse complement strand
ACTCTTATTCCTGGTACGTTTCCCAGCTCAAGACAGCACTCGAAGCTAATTGTTGTCAAGGTTAATGCCTTATACAGCAAGCCCTAAATAAATCCGCAAAAGCCAAGACATTCTCACCAAAAAATTTACAGTGATTTATTATTTCCTATTCCTAAAAAGTCTTCAGCCGCTGCCGCAGGAATTATAAATGGGGCAGACAATACCCCATCAGATAATCCTGATGATAACCCTGCTCTCTCGGAGGCGGCTAATTTTGCATAACTAGAATCACCAAAGTTAAGATTGAGAGCATCCCATTTTGCCAAAGATACTTGGAAGTTAGCCAGGTTTCCATCCCCCCAATCATTGTTTAACAAGGGGGGAGTAAGAATATAACTTGGGTTTTTGTCAAATTGGGATACTCCTTTGAGATTTCCAATTTTATCCGTTAAGTCATGAGGAGGATAAAAGCTAAATCTGCTATCGTAAGCAGCATCACTGTTGACAATAACTTGAGTCGGTATTGAGCCGATAATTTTATCTGCCAAATTGATTAATTCTGGCGATTGTACTTCAGGTAAGTCAGTTTCCCCTAGTTGGGTAGCATCAGTTAATGGCAATTCTTGATAGCGATTTTTTTGAGTTATTACTTCGCGATTTGTATCCGCGACTAAAACAGTTAAGTCCCTGGGCTGACTTTGATTAATAGGAACTAAATTAGTCACGACACTATTAACTGCCATCGCACCAGCAGTAACATCTGGATTTCCTGGTAGAGGAGGAGTTTGGAGATAGCTACCATTATCGGTAAAGCTTCCTAATTGGGGATTGACGAGTTGAACACCTGCTGTAATTTTGGTGTCATTAGGATTAGGATTTAATGATTGGACATTGCCACCACCATTCGTAAAAGTTGTGGTGGTTTGATGATTAATATTCCAAGGATTGCCTCCGTTATTAGCAAAATTATCTGTAACTAAAGTATTAGTCAGTTTAGCACTTGTCGTTTTGGCAAACAAACCACCTCCCATAAAACCAGCATAATTCTTAGCAATGGTAGTTTTGGTAATATTCGTAGCAGCCGAGCCATTTGACAGAGCAATGCCACCACCCAAACCTTCCTTCCCATCGATTGATTCGGCTCTATTCCCATAAAAAGTACTGTTATTAATCGTAACTGGAGCCGAATTACCTACCCATAAACCACCACCTTGACGCTCTGCTATATTATTCGCAAACGTGGTATTAGTTAAAATCAACTCGCCATTGCCATGGCGCAATCCACCACCAACCGCATTCCCTTGAGCGTTGACACTAACTCTGTTGTTGATAATTGTACTATTACTGACGGTTGCTCGATCGAGCGGATAAAGATAAATAAATAATCCTCCCCCTTCTGATACGCCTTTATTCCCATCAAATCGACTTTCACTGATTTCAACGTTACCGCCGATACTATCATCAATTTTCGCTGAAGCCCCATCGACAAAAATCGCACCACCAGAATTGGTTGAGGTATTTTGCTTGAAAGTCGATTTCTTAATTGTCAAGCCACTTAAAAGAGTATTAATAGCGCCACCATTAACCCCTTTATTGTTGGTGAATATACTATTTGTCACAGTTAGAGAACTTTCACTTTTAATTGCGATTGCTCCTCCACCCCTTTGGCTTTTACCAGTTTCATTGTTAGCGCCAGTGCTATTACTATTAAATTTGGAATTAGTCACAGTAGTTTTGCTGCGAAATCCCCCAAAAATAGCTCCACCTCCGGAGCCATTAGCATAATTATTTTGAAATGTAGTATTTACCACTTGAAGCGTGCTACCACTTGCAGTGCGAATTCCTGCTCCGGCTCCATTTTCGCCAACTCCAGTAGTTTTTCCATTAGTAATAGTTAAATTACGAATTGTTACATTACTAGCAGTAGTAACATCAAATATTCGGTAAGCATTATTGCCACTAATTTTTAAACCAGGAGTATTAACTCCATCAATAATCAAATTTTTGTTAATTGCCAGTTGCCCGCTGGTAAGAGTAATCGTTTTCTGTGCTAAAGTTGAATCGAATTTAATGGTATCTCCCGCCTGAGCTGATGCAATTGCTGCTCTTAAAGAGCCTGTACCGCTATTGGCTGTAGTTGTAACTATGATTGTAGCCATTAGTTCTTAATTATCCTCTCTAGTGGTTAAGAAATACGCTGTAAAATTCCTGCTCTTCCCTACCAGTTATCAGATATTCCTGCATGACAACGATCTCGATTATACCAATTACCATCTGAATACCTTGCATCTGCAACCAAGTCAATCTCACCTTTACCATTAACTTCCCATCCAGTAGCTTCTATAATCGGAGATGGTAAAGTTTCCGAAACCGGAATTATTCCATTTTCACCACTTTCCCCATCTGCCCCACTTTCTGGCAAAGGGCGCAAATCCTGCCAAATACTCGTACCGAGAAGACTCTGAGTCGGATCTTCAGGCAAACCACCTCTTCCTGTTACAGTAAAAGAATTACCTCTATCTGCGGCACAACCCGTAGTAATTTGAGCAGAAGAGTTGGTTAAATTTATTGGCAATGGAACTAATCCTCGACTAGGATCTAGTCCTTGAATGATAATTTGGACAATACCACTAAACTCTGGTCCTAAATCAGAAGTAGCCGTAATATCGCTTTCTGGAGTCAATTTTGGTCGAAAGACTATACCAAAAATACCATCAGCCGTCACCCTAACCCTACCACCTCGACCTTTTTGGGCATTAGCAGTAATATCGCTATTATCTTTCGCTACTAGCGCGATCGCATCAATCTCAATATTACCGCCATCGCTATTCCCTGTATTAGTCGTAATTCTGCTATTATCCTGCAAAATTATCCCATCTGCTTGTAATTTAATATTTCCCTGACTCCCAGCCACTGTCGCCGCACTAATCGCACCTTGGTTATAGACTCGAATTAAATTAGCACTTACCTGCAAATCCCCAGCCGCACCAGCACCCGTACCTCTCACCCCAACTTCTGCCCCATCCCGTACAATTAACTCTCCAGTCTTAATAATTAAATTACCAGCTTTACCTGCACCGCTGGTATTAGCATCAATAGCACTAGGAATAATCCCATCCCCAACCACACCAAAAGATACTTTTTCCACAGATGGATCGATATTAACACCAACACCCCTTACCTCCACAGATTCAGAAGCATTAATCGTTAAATCTCCTGCTGCACCCTCACTACCTGTTGCCGCCGAAATTTGAGCCCCATCCCGCACCAGTAATCTTTGAGTATTAATAGTTAAATCCCCTGCTGGCGCAGTACCCCTCTTTCCTTGTACAGTTAATAGAGAAGAAGAAGTAAATAAACCACTGAGAAATTTACCATCAGGAGATGCACCTTTCAAATCAATCGAATCAGCATTGACAGTTAGATGTCCCCCTCTACCTGCACCAGCAGAAGATGCCGAGATTTGTGCCCCATCAGCAATAATCAGCTCGCCTGTCTTGACAGTTAAATCCCCTGCATCCCCACTACCAAGAGTTGCAGTAAACAAACCACCAGGCACGGCAGCGGCAGGAGGCGTACCCAAAAGTTCCACTGAATTAGCACTAATTTTAAAATCCCCTCCTCTACCGGAGCTAGTCGGAGCGGCGGTAGTAGTGAGAGATGTGCCATTTAGTACCCGCAGGCGATTAGCAGTAATATTAAAGTTCCCAGAATTTCCACTACCAGCGGTTCCCGTAATAAACAAAGAGCGATCGCTAATTTCTGCTAAATTTGAAATATTGAGGTTTAAGTCGCCGCCAGGACCATTAATAGCGGTTGTTAATATACTGACTCCATTTTTAACAATTAATTGATCCGCATCAATAGTGATGTCACCCGCAGCACCGCTACCGACACTCAAACTATACAAACCATTACTAAGATTAAATGGATTAAAAGTCCCGGTTAATAATTGTCCAGCCACTTCTCCAGGTGCAGTTCCCGTCATATTTATCTGTGAAGCACGGATATTCAAATTCCCCCCCGCACCAGCACCAAAGGTAGATGTAGATATAAATGCCCGATTATCCATCTGAAATTGATTCGCCTGAATATCAATTCCACCACCATTAAAATTACCAAAAGTTTCCGCAACTAATTTCGCTCCTTCAGTCAGAGAAACTTGTCCGCCTCGTATCTGAATCGCACCACCCCCTAAACCACTAGCATTAACAGCAGCACCACCAGATAGCAGAATATTACCGAAATTCTGAATACCATCATATCCCAAAACCAAACCTGTAGCAGTAGGATTCAGACTAACTAAACCAGAATTTGCTACACTACCAAGTTCAATTCTCCCTTGAAATGCTCTCACATTACCGCCATCAAAAATAACATCACCACCAACTAAAGCTAAAGTTTGACCTGGTTGCACTTCCAAACCAACATGATTGGAGTTTGGCAATGGCAAAAAACTATTAGCTTGATAGCGATTAATAATTTGACCTGGATTTGCGCCAAACTGCAAACCAATTGGCGTATTAATTGTCAATAAAGGTGGGGATTGAGGATTAGTCGAACTAAACTCACTTCCATCAGCAAACTTGATACTTTCAGCAGTACTAGCTATAAACGATCCGCCAATATTTAACTGAGCATTTGCTTCAAAAACAATTCCATTCGGATTAATTAAAAAGAAATTAGCATTACCGTTAGCCTGAATTAAACCATCAATATTAGATATGTTTCTACCCGTCACCCGATTAATAATATTCTGAATATCTGTAGTATTATCAAAAACAGCATTATTACCAGTAGGCACAGAAAAATCCACAAAACTATGAAACAAATTATTGCCAATTCTCGTACCTTGGTCAATTGTCCAACCACTACCACTAGAAGTGACACGAGTATTGTTTGGCAGGGTACTATCGGGTATAATTTGACACTGAGAAACAGAAGTATTCGCAATTATCCAGAGCAAAATACTGCCACTAATTCCAATATAACGATTGTAATTTTCTTTAACAAAACCTCCTTTCATATTTTTTACTAACTAGAGTTTGATGAAAAAGTCTTTTCGTGAGGATGGGGTG
>DOIX01000009.1:9051-11714 GCA_003511885.1 Cyanobacteria bacterium UBA11153 | reverse complement strand
GTACTTTTCCCAACTCAAGACAGCACTCGAAGCTAATTGTTGTCAAGGTTAATGACTTATACAGCAAGCCCTAACTAATAGTTAGTTGACAATTGACAGTTAAATATCGTTTTCCTGTCAACTATCCCCTATCCGCTTCATTCCCCATTACCAAAACCAACAACCAAAAACCAATAACAAAACAATTAAAATGTTTGCCCATTATAAACCGAGCGAACTTCACCATTACGTCGAATCATCGCTTCACCATTTTTAACATCAACTAACATCCAGCCACTAGTACCAATTGGTTCCCCAATATTAATCCTTTGGGTAATACCATCAATATCAAATAAAGCAGCAGATTGACTGCCCAATTCCAACACCCCGACAAGAGTATGATTTACCGGAGGTGCGCTGGGCAGACTTGGTAAGGAAGTAGCTGCAGAAGGAGAAGGAGATGGTGGTGGTGGAGATGATGGCGATGGTGACGCTGTTGTAGCTGATACTGCTGCTGTAGCTGCCGTTACCGTTGGTTTTGGTGACGCAACCGACTGTCTTTGCACTGATGGCGTTGTCGGGGCAACCGTCGCCGCCGATAGCGAGGCTGCAACTTTGGGAGTATTTGCCACAGAGGGTTTGGTTGAAGGTGGCGAGGGGAGTATCGGGGCAAGGGCAGGAGGCACTACCGGGCGCACTACCGGAAGGGGGGTTGAGGAAGTTTGTGGAGTGGCTATTGATGAACTAATTCTTTGTCCCCCGAAGGATTGGGATGGATAAACCATGTAGGGGTAATAAATTCTTTCCACAATAGTTGCAGCAGGTTGCCTACCACCAGGATTGCGATCGCCAGGAATTGCTAAATTAGGAGGGTTACCCTCACCACCCCCTGCTCCTCCTGCGTTTGCTGTTTTTTGTTTACTTTCATTCTTCCGCTCAATTGCTTCGAGAGAGCGTAAGGCGTACTTCGCAAACTCAGCATCTACTCCCAATCCCAAATCCGTTTGAGTTTGAGTCACTGGTGCAGTGGCAAAATTTTGCCAAAACGGGAAAGTCACCTTTTTTTGGCTCACCATGAGTAGGGCAGTTGTTACCCCAACCGAAACTAAACTCACCCCTAGGAGAAGTTTTTCCCAAAACCCACTCGATTGCTTAGTTTCTAAGTTAGTTTCCGATTTAGTGACAGGAGTTTCCGCTTCTTTGACTTGATTAGTCTCCTCAGTAGCGTTACTAACTTTAGAGCTTGACTCCGGTTGCGATGGTTGGGGTATCGTCACCAAGTGCGGTATGGCAATCTTGGGCATGACAATCGATTGCAAAGAGACGTACTCTGGCTTAATCGGCTCCGTCGGCAATTTACTGCTACCGTCTAAAATGCGATCGATATCAGCAAACAAATCATCCATTAACTTATCAGCATCTCGATCTGCCGACCAAGACGGTATGGTGGTGGTAGTAGTTAGCACATTGCTTCCCCTTTCTTGAGTACTTAAGTTTTGGAACATAGATAGCGATTTCTCGTGACTGCTGAGTTGATCCGGTATTTCCTGTCCATCAGATTAGCAACGAAAATACTTATTGTCAGACAAAAGCCGAGCGATTGTCAGTCTAATCTGAAAAAATTTTACAAAAGGGGGCTAGGGGCTAGGGGCTATTGGCTCAGGAAAGACAAAAAAATGTCTCCCTTGTCTCTCCATCTCCTCATCTCCTCAACTCCCCTGTTTCGCATTACGCCGTATCATTGCTGGCTTAATCCGTCGCAAGGCTGAGGCTGTGGTGCGGTGATGCCATTCCTCATCAGAGATAGTGGATAATTCTGCTAGGGTGGGAGCGATATGCCAGGGGTAGGGATGAAATTCTGCAACATCGGTTGGCTTGGCAAATCGTTGATTCCAGGGGCAGACATCTTGGCAAATGTCGCAACCTGCTACCCAGCCTTCTAATTTGGGAATTAGGGATGGGGGCAATTCCTCTGCTCGATTTTCAATGGTGTGGTAAGCGATACAGCGGTTAGCATCTACGACAAAGGGTTGGGTAATGGCTCCTGTGGGGCAAGCATCCAGACAGCGGGTGCAATTTCCACAATGTTGAGTATGGGGAGTATCTGGTGTTAGCTCTATGTTGGTTAAGACTTCCCCTAAAAATACCCAGCTACCATACTCTCTGGTAATAATATTTCCATTTTTGGCAATCCAACCAATGCCAGCTTTCTGTGCCCAAACTTTATCTTGGATGGGGCCTGTATCAGCATAATAACGTGCTTGGATGGTTTCTGTGCGATAGCTAATTCTGGTAGCATGGGCGCGATCGCACAACCAATTGGCTAATGTTTTGAGCTTTTTCTCCATCACCTTATGGTAGTCTCTCCCCCAACCGTAACGAGAGATTTTGGCTAATGCTTGCCCTTCTGGACGTTGGTAAGGAGTATAGTAATTGAGAGCAACAGCAATTAGCGATCGCGCTTCTGGCATACAAGCACGAATATCCAATCGTTTCGGATTTGCCATCCACCTCATGTCAGCATGATACCCCAGCGCTAGCCATGTCTGAAGATGTTTGGCAGCCAAATCATCAGGATTTACATCCACAGAAGCAATACCTACTTTATGAAATCCCAGAGATTTGGCTTTTTCCTTCACCTCATCGCTACTAATCGGCATCGTGGATAGTTGATAGTTGATAGT
>DOIX01000009.1:8212-8716 GCA_003511885.1 Cyanobacteria bacterium UBA11153 | reverse complement strand
TCCCTAGTCCCTAGTCCCTAGTTTCTATTCCTTTTGCTTTGATTCAGGTAAACTAGTTTCCAACTTCAAACAATTAAGGCCATCAATTTGTAAGCGATACTCCACTCTATCCATCAGCCTTTGCATAATCAGCCAGCCATAACCACTTTCCTGTTTATCCTCCGGATCTGGTTCAATATAATTAGAAATGTCATAACCATTCCCTCTATCCCAAATTTCTAAAGCCAAAGTTCTCTCTTTAAGTTCCAGGCGAAATAAGATTGGTAAATGAGGTTGATCTCGATGAGCGTGACGCACCACATTTGAATAAGCTTCTGCCAAAGCCAATCGCAAGCGAGGCAATTGACTCTGCCAATCTACCGAGTCACCGAGTGCTACTTTCAAACTATCCAGCAGCCAATTTTCGACAACGATTAAAAAGTTTAGATCGCTAGGTACATTCAGCTCCGTTTTCATTGCCAATTAGCAAACCTCCAGAGATAGTATAGTTTGGTCATCTTCCTG
>DOIX01000009.1:4341-8016 GCA_003511885.1 Cyanobacteria bacterium UBA11153 | reverse complement strand
TAAAGAACCTCCAGAGAGAGTATAGTTTGGTCATCTTCCTGAATATTGTTAGTACATCCTCGAATCCGAGTTAATAAATTCGTCAGGTTAAATGGTGCTGACTCTTGAAGTATCAGTTGCCAAAGTCCTAAAGAGCCAAGCATTGAGCTATTCCCTTTGACTGTTGCTTCTGTAATACCATCACTGATTAGTAGTAAAATATCACCCCGCTCTAATGTTAAAGTACCTGCTGCACCTGTCCAACTCCTTAAAATCCCTAGGGGAACACCACGAGTACTGAGGTAATTTGGTGTCACCGTAGGGTTTGTTTCGCTTAAGCTTTGTTGTTCAATGACAAGTGAATGAGACCAAACTAGAGGGTAGACATGACCAGCATTAGCGTAAACTACTTTTCGGGATTCTGGAGTATAACGAGCCAGTACCATAGTGATAAAACAATTAGTACTGAAAAGGTCATCTGACATGATACTATTCAGATTACGCATTACTACTTCTGGTTCAGGAGAAATTTCTTGAGCAAGTTCCCGTCGCAATATGGAAATCCCACTAGCCATAAATAAAGCGGCTGGTACACCTTTGCCAGAAACATCACCAACTGCTAGCCAAATATCGCCTTGAGGATGAAGGTAAACTTCAAAAAAATCACCTCCTACTTGTCTCGCTGCGTAGCAATGAGCTTGTAATGTTATCCCTTCGACATCAGGTAAGCTTTGGCGTAAGATATTATTCTGGATTTGACGAGCGACTTCTAACTCGTCCTGCATTTGTTGAGCTTGCAACTGAATGCGTTGGTAGAGTTTTGCCTGAAAAATTGCCAAAGCAGCTTGGGAGCTGACAGCATTAATTAAATCGATATCTTCCTTTGTCCAAGGTTTCTCGGTTTCTGCCTGATAGAGAGAAAGTACTCCCAATATCTGCTGCTGCCATATTAAGGGAACTACCAGATGGGTATCGCGATCGCCATCTTTGATATTTTGACAAATTTGAGCCTTGTGGTGTTGCAAAACGTTTTCTATAATCGGATCTAAATCCTCACCAGATATGGCTTCTCCTTCTGGGGAGCCTTCTGCCTGGTAAGAGAAATATTCTCCTATGAGCTGAAGATTGTCTACTGGGCGTAAAATACAACGTTTGGCTGCAAATGTTTTCCCAATTGTGGTGACAATTGTTTCCAGACTGCTGCTATAGTCTAGTGACTCGCGAATTGCTGTTGTCACTGAATTGAATAGGGCTTCTCGTCGCACGGCGCAGTTGAGTTCATTGGTTCTCTTTTTCAGGACTCGGTATGTCTCAGATGCTTGTTTGACAATCTCTTTCACATCATCTGGATTCCAGGGTTTAGTGATATATTTGAAAACCTTACCTGAGTTAATTGCCTCGACCAAATCGTCAACATCAGTATAACCCGTTAACAAAATCCGAATCGTATCGGGGAAACGCTCTACAGTCTTACTCAAGAATTCCGTGCCATTCATAAGTGGCATTCTCTGGTCGGAAATAATGATTGCCATTTCTCCTTCAGTATCGAGAATTTTGAGAGCGCTCGTTGCTCCATCTGCTCGAAAAATCTGATAATCTTTCCTAAACGTTCTCACCAGCAAATCTAGATTGTCAGGCTCATCATCTACTACCATAAGTTTCAGTTTTTCCGCCTGACTCATGTGTTGACTCCGGTTCCTTTATTAGCTAGAAACAGCATAAATATGAACTTATCAAGTTGAAAAATTGATATTTTCAATTTGATTTCTGATAGTTGACACTTAACAATCGATCCTGTTGTGGGGTCGATGAGAATCTCGATTTCTTTGAGAAACCTAGGTTGTGGCCCCTCACCCATAAATAGGTACAATGGTTTTAAATTAATAACCTAAACCTTATATTATATAAGCAAGAGGTCAGAGACAACCGTAGGAGAGGATAAATTTTGATACTCGCAAACCAAACAGTCGGTACTCAAGAGATTGCCTTTCTGGGACTTGGGTTGATGGGTGCGCCGATGACGGCAAATTTAGCCCGGAGTGGATATTCAGTAACAGCCTGGAATCGCACTCCCAATCGTCCCGGTGTTCGGGCAGCTAAAGAAGCTGGAGCAACTATAGTAGCATCTATCCGAGAGGCAGTAGCAAGAGCAGATATTGTTTTTTCCTGTGTGGGAGATGTTCCTGATGTTGAAGAGGTTATTTTTGGTCTTGATGGAGTTGCCGCATCTGCCCGACCAGGTACTCTTATTATTGATACTAGTACAATTGGTGCGATTGCGGCTCGAAAGATTGGAGCAGAGCTGAAAAAACAAAACCTCCGCTTTCTGGATGCACCTGTTTCTGGTGGAGATATTGGAGCAAAAAATGGTACTCTCACCATAATGGTAGGTGGTGAGGTAGCTGATTTTGAGGAGAGCAAGCCGTTACTGGAAGTTATGGGTAAGACAATTCGCCTTTGTGGGGGAGTTGGTAGCGGACAAGCCGTAAAGTTATGCAATCAGGTACTTGCCTCTCTCCACATGGTGGCACTATGTGAAGCAATGGAGTTGGCGAAACAACAGGAAATTGACCGCAATTTAATTATTGAGGTTTGCGGTACGGGTGCGGCGGGATCCTGGGCGCTATCGCATCTGGGACCGAAAATTGTGGCAGGAGACTTCCAACCCGGTTTCGCGATTAAGCACATTCTTAAGGATTTGAGACTGGTGCAGGATACTCTTGAGTCTGGAGAGGAATTACCGGGAGTGAAACTGGCTGAGAATTTGTTTAAAATGGTCAAAGAGCTTGATGGCGGTACGGGAGGGGAATTGGGCACTCAGGCAATGATTCGTGCTTATTTTGAGGCGTGAAGGCTGTCAAATTTCCCTGGTAGTCCAATTTATCCTAAGATTAAGGCACGACTTAGCATAGGTCTGCTAAGAGAGAAATGGCAAGGATGTTGTGGAGTAAATCCCTTGAAGAAAGTACTGTATATTCTCGCAGAACTTAGCGATCGCGATTTCAGTTGGTTGATTACGGCTGGAAAGCGATTACAAATTCCCGTGGGGACGACTCTAATTGAGGAAGGTAAGTCCATTAACGCTGTGTACATTATCCTCAATGGCTCTTTTGCTGTTTGTACTGAAGCGATGGGAGGTGAAGAAATTGCTAGAGTATCAAATGGTGAAATTTTAGGAGAAATATCTTTTGTCGATTCTCGACCTCCAACAGCTACAGTTAAGGCGTTGGAAAATTCAACTGTTTGGTCTGTTTCTAGGGCACAGTTGTCGGCAAAACTCCTCCAGGATGCTAATTTTGCTTCTCATTTTTATCATGCTCTGGCTATGTTTTTAGCTGATAGATTGCGGGGGACTGTGAGCCGCTTGGGTTACAATCAAAAAAATAATCCTGACGATCGAGACGATCAATCTGATAAGGATCTCAATCCAGATTTTTTAAGAAGTTTGGAAATAGCACAATACCGACTTGATTGGATGGTGCATCGTTTGAATGATATCGGTTAACCTGAGTTCGGAGTTCGGAGTTCGGAGTAGCCCTTTCAGGGCGGCTACGCCAACGGAGTATGCGCTTCGCGCTTCGCGATCGCCAACGGTGTTTTCCATTGAGTTTTTTCATGATAGTTACCAAAATTGGGATCGTCATATCGATTTCTTGCCTAAGAAATTTGATCTTAAAATGCTGTAAAGCTCTTGTT
>DOIX01000009.1:0-4124 GCA_003511885.1 Cyanobacteria bacterium UBA11153 | reverse complement strand
TTGTTTACTGGCTTTCAGCTTCGGCTCTTTTGTCGAACTCAGGTAGGTTAGGGAATAAGTCAAAAGTCAAAAGTCAAAAGGGATAATGGCTAATTGCTAATGGCTAATTGCTAATTCTTAATTGCCTTTCCCTAGCAAGAAAGCCCCTAGCCACTATCAACTATCAACTATCAACTATCAACTATCAACTATCCCCTAGAAAATTAAACCATTACTACCCCACTAGTAGAAGTTGCTCCCATTGTGCCGGAATAGACAAAGCCTCGTTGAGTATCGAGGGTGATAATAGCGCCATCGCGAATTAATTGGGTGGCATTTTTGACACCAACAATGACAGGGACTCCTAAACGCAAGCCAATTACAGCAGCGTGACTGCTGATGCTATCTTCTTCTGTGATAATTCCGGCAGCCTTACGAATTGCTTCTACATATTCGGCATTGGTTGATGAGGCTACCAGAATTTCACCAGGGTTAAAATTACCAACCACTTCCATGGGATGATGGGCGACGCGAGCCATGCCGCTCACTGCTCCTTGTCCGATTCCCACTCCTTGTCCGAGGACAGCGGTTACTACTTCTACTTTAATTAAATCGGTTGAACCTGGAACCCCCTGAAGGGTACCTGCTGTCATGACGACTAAATCTCCCTCTGCTAATAGGTACTTTTCTTGAGCTACATTAATGGCAGCTTGGAAAGTTTGACCTGTTGAGGGTAAATCTAATACTAATAATGGTTTCACACCCCAGACTAATTGAAGCTGACGGGCGACATCTACATGGGGAGTAACTGCTAAAATTGGCGTAGAAGGGCGGAATTTAGAAACATTTCTGGCTGTTGCACCTGTTTTGGTTAAAGTCATGATGGCGGCAGATTGCAATTGTTCGGCAATTTGACCGACTGCTTGAGAGATGGCATTGGGAATGGAACGTCTGGTATCATCTCGATGGCGGGCAATTTTCTCCTTTTCAATTCTGACCGCAATTTTCGCCATGGTGGCTACAGCTTCGACGGGGTATTTTCCGACAGCGGTTTCATTGGAAAGCATGACGGCATCTGTACCATCTAGGATGGCATTTGCCACATCAGAAATTTCGGCGCGAGTGGGGCGAGGCGAACTTACCATGCTATCTAACATTTGGGTAGCTGTAATGATCGGAATACCCAGTTGGTTGGCTGTGGCAATCAGTCGTTTTTGCAGAATGGGCACATCTTCGGCTGGTAATTCTACACCCAAGTCGCCTCTGGCTACCATAACGCCATCAGAAAGGGAAAGAATTGCTTCCATTTGTTCGATGGCTTCGTGTTTTTCAATTTTGACGATAACTGGCACTTGTTTACCAGAAGTGGCAATTAATTCTTTGATTTCTAGTACGTCTTGAGGATTCCGGACAAAGCTAAGGGCAACCCAATCTACTCCTTGATCTAATCCAAATAATAAATCCCGTCGGTCTTTATCAGTTAAGGCGCGAATGGAAAGATAGACACCGGGGAAATTTACGCCTTTATTATTAGAAAGGGGGCCGCCAACCACCACTCGACAATGTAAGGCACGTTTTTTCCGATCCACTTCTTCTACCACCATCTCGACTTTGCCATCATCGAGGAGAATGGTGGCATCATCGGGTACTTCATCGGCGAGGGGTTCATAAGTGACGGAGCTGATGTGCTGCGTACCGATTAGAGGTTCGCTGGTGAGGGTAAAGCGATCGCCTCGTGCTAAGGTAATTGAACCATTCTCAAATCTCCCTAGGCGAATTTTTGGTCCTTGTAAGTCTTGGAGGATGCCGACGGGTTGATCTAATTCAAAGGCGGTTTGGCGAATAAGGCGAATGCTCCGATGGTGATCTTCGTGCGTACCGTGGGAAAAATTAAGTCGTAAGGTTGTCGCACCCGCTTTAATTAGTTCTTTTAGTACTTCTGGGTTACTGGTGGCAGGACCTATTGTCGCCACAATTTTTGTCCTGCGTCGGGAATTTTGCAGTTGCATAGGGGAAGATGGGATGAATGAGGGAAATTGTGTTTGATACTGCACAGGTAAAATTACTGGTATTGTGGTTATTTTTTCACAGAATGGGCTAGGGGATAGTTGATAGTTGATAGTTGATAGGGGACAAGGGGGACAAGGGGGACAAGGGGGACAAGGGGGACAAGGGAGAATTTTTTTTTGTTTTTCCCTAGCCTCTAGCCTCTAGCCTCTAGCCTCTAGCCCCTAATCCCTAGCCTCTAGCCCCTAGTTCCTATTCCCTATTCCCCATGCCTATTTCTGGATAAATTTATCTTGGACGTTGAATAATTTTTTCGATAACTCGTCGTTTGGCTTTGGGATCCGTGCCAATGAGACGGACGTATTCGCTATGGTATTGAGTGAGATGTTCTTGTACGGATGCGATCGCGCTTTCTAGATTATTTCCTGGTATTGCTCCTCCATTGACCCAAGCGTTGGTTCTAATTCTTCTTTCGTTTCCGTGTTCTATGCTGAGGGTGTATCCTTGTTCTAATATTTCGCGGATTTGTCTTTGGGTTTCTGGATCTAGGGTACTGTCTGACGTTTGGCTATTTTGGGGATGAATTGCGCCATTGTGGATCGTGGATTTATCGTCTATTGGTTGTACAATAGCTGTGTTAGGCTGGGGTACTTCTTTTGATCGTAAGGCTTTATTGTATTCTTGGGCTAATCCGCTGACTTCGACTTGTTTTTGTTCGCCGAGGAGAATATTGCCAAATTCGATGAGGTGAGGGAGGTCGAAATTGGGTTTGGTAAATTCTGGTGGGGCTTCGGTGCTTCTAACGATGCGAAAGGATATTTTATCAAGTCCGACTTGGTGGATGAATTCCCGGATTTGTTCGTCGTAAATTCGCGATCGCAAGGCACTAAAAAAGTCAATAGATTGTTGGGGAAAGGTATCGATTAGTTGGGCGATGTCGTTTTCCGTAAGTCCATCTTCAGCAAAAATACCGCCCACAATCCCGATACGATCCTTTATGTCAGGTTGCCAGTAAAATTTTTCCATCCTCCCATCCCGAATTAAGGGGGCATATAAAGTGGAAAAGTCATTACCAGTTACAATAATCGGGACGCGATGGAGAGGAGTTGCATCGTAGCTACCAGGAAGTTGTACGTCGGTAGGATGATCCGCAATATTCATTAAGGTTGCATTGACCAACTGAGTATTAACGGTATATTGAGTAGCGCGATCGATTCTGCCCGCACCAGCATCCAAATCGCTGATGGTTAAAACACACATTTTCCCATGTACCCGAATCATTTCCGCTGCTTCTCTATAGCGGAGGCGGATTAAACGACTGGGATCTCCCGCATCTGGACTTTCTAATTCCCCTCCAGAAATATGAACCACACCAATCCCCATTTGCTGGAATACTAACTCGCATTGAAAGGACTTGCCCTCTCCCTTCCCTCCATGTATACCTAAAATGAGGGGAACCCTGACATGGGGAAGCTCCAGGAAGTTCTTAGTAATGTGGACTGCGAGTTTATCGCGGAAGCGAGGGGCTATGTAGTATTTCATTAATTTGGTTGTCTAGTGCGATGGCTTCGCCTACCTGTGGCATCGCCAATTCTCGATCATACCGAAGTTTGTGCCACATAGAGCAATGGACAGTGGACAGTTGACAGTTGACAGTGGACAGTTGACAATGGACAGTTGACAGTTGACAGTTATATTTTTGAGTTTAATTTTTGTTTAGTATTTTTAATTATGGTGGTTAATAATTTGAGAATTTCTTTGAGATCGTTTAAAATTGATTCGCTTTCTTTTGGTGTGAGATAATCGGTTTCACAAAGTAGCAATATCCAGTATTCGGTTTCGTTAGCTTCTTTGAGAGATATCGCTAGTTTATGAATAAAATCAGCTTTGCTTTCGGCTTGTTCTGCTTCTCTAACTAATGCACCAATACTTGTTCCACACCGTAGTATTTGTTTGGATAATACATATTCTTGTTTATTTAAACATAAATATTTATATAAGTTAACTATTCGGATAGCAAAAGCAAAAGATTTATTTTTTAGAGGAGAGTTATCAGACATTTTTTTGTTTAACGTTAACAGTTAAAAATGGACAGTTGAGCGTAGAGATCGAGCTAATCTGAGTAACTGCCAACTGTC
>DOIX01000319.1 GCA_003511885.1 Cyanobacteria bacterium UBA11153 | reverse complement strand
AAACTGGAAAATTGCCTTTAAGAAAACTCTTCAAACCCCTACACCCCACACCAAAAAACCCACACCCCCCCCTCACCAAAAGACTTATTCAGCAAGCCCTAGTTATTGGTTGTTGGGGGAGCGTTTTTGGTTATTGGTTGTTGGGGCTAATAAACGGAATTAAGAATTATTCCTCAATCCTCCTCTTAAATCTGACATTCCAAGCGCAAGGCGGCATCAACTCGTCGAAATTCTCGATTAGCTTTGGCGAGGAGTATGGATGCTTCAGTCTTAGTGCCAGAATCATCAAGAAATTCTAATTCCCTACCGATTTCTGACAGGGCGCTAGCACCGACGAGGGCACTGCTAGACTTGAGACTGTGGGCAGAGCGTTTGAGTAATTCTCGATTTCCCTCATCGATGCCCTGTTGGAGCGATCGCAAAAGTTGTGGTGTATCTTCTAAATAGGTACTCACGATCTCCAGTATAAACTCGCGAGAGCCTTCCCCTGCCATCTCTTTCAATTCTGTCAAATCTATCGCCGGGAGGATCGATTCAGTTTGCGGTTGACAATTTTCCTCTTTTGTGTTATCTCCCTCTAGGGAGGGGGTTGGTTGCGGTTGACATTTACTCAAAGCCACTTTAATTGCTTCCACGCGGATTGGTTTGCTAATATAGTCATCCATACCTGCCGCCAAACATATTTCGCGATCCCCAGCCATAGCATTTGCTGTCATCGCGATAATCCTAGGACGTGAAGATATTGACCATTCTTTACATATTTGACGGGTAGCTGTCAATCCATCCATTTCTGGCATTTGCACATCCATGAGGACGACGTTGTATGATTGGCGGTGCAATGCTTCGAGTACTTCTAATCCATTTGCGACTACATCTGCCCGATATCCCAATCTTTGCAGAATATTGATGGCTACTTTTTGATTCACCACATTATCCTCAGCTAAGAGAATCTTCAGTGGTATTTGCTGGGCGAATTGTGCATCAAATTGGGATGAGTAGAGATGAGATTTATCCACTGCTAGTACCGGATTGAGGAAGATATCGCTTAAAATATTGTAAAACTGGGATTGTTTAATCGGTTTGGTTAAATAACCTGCCACTTTCACTTCTAAGTTGTCATCCCTGGGATTTTTCTGTCCCATGGCGGTTAACATAATTAACGGTAAGTTTTGGCAGTTAGGGTGGGCACAGATTTGGCTTGCTAAGATTTTAGCCTCCATCAGGAAGATCTGGGCATCCATGACCATAACTTCAAATTTTTGCCCCTCTTCGAGCCAGATTAGTGCTTCTTCAGCGGTTTCAGCGGCTTTGACAACCATACCCAATGATTGCCCTTGTGCTGTCAATACTTGTCGATTCGTGGGATTGCCATCCACAATCAAGAGGCGTTTATCGGTTAAAGTGCGACGGCTAACTGGCTTGTCTATCAATGATGATTGGGAAGCTGATGTTACCGTCGCCGTAAAATAGAAAGTGGAGCCAATGCCAATTTGACTTTCTACCCACATTCTCCCTCCCATCAGATTTGTCAGTCTTTTACTAATAGCTAGCCCTAATCCAGTACCCCCATATTGCCGAGTGGTGGAGGCATCTACCTGGCTAAAGGGTTGGAATAGGCTATCCATCCGATTTTGCGGAATACCGATTCCTGTATCTTTGACGGCAAATTGAATTTCGTATTGTGTTTCATTCTTGGTTGTTGGTTGTTGGTGATTGGTGATTGGTGGTTGCTCTTCCTCGCTTTGGTATCTGCTCTGGGATTCCTCATAACATTGACTAACAACAGAAGAAATATAAACTAATACTTCTCCTTTTTCGGTAAATTTTACGGCATTACTCAGTAAATTTACTAATATTTGACGTAACCTGGTGATATCTCCCACAATAGTTTGAGGAGTTTCCAGATCCATAATATAGGCTAAATCGATCCCTTTCCGTGCGGCATTGGCAGCCACTAAATCAAGAGAATCTTCAATTGCATTACGCAAATCGAAAGGGTGTTCTTCCAATTCTAGTTTGCCCGCCTCAATTTTGGAGAAATCGAGAATATCATTAATAATAGTCAGGAGAGTTTCGCCGCTATTGCGCACAGTTTCCACAAAATCCCGCTGTTGTAATGTTAAGTTTGTATCGAGAAGCAATCCTGTCATCCCAATTACTGCATTCATGGGGGTGCGGATTTCATGACTCATGGTAGCGAGGAATTCGCTTTTAGTGCGGTTGGCGGCTTCTGCTTCCTCTTTGGCTGCTTTAAGCTGTTCTTCTGAGAGCTTTTTATCGGTAATATCAGTAATTGTACCAACTAAACGATAAGCCTGACCGTTGCGATCGCGAATACATCTCCCTTTGGCGGCAATCCAGATATAATATCCATCGTGGTGTTTGATTCGATGAATGCTTTCGTAAAGCATTGTCTTGCCATCCAAATGATTGTTAATATCATTGACAGCGCGATCGATATCATCGGGATGAACGTTATCTGACCAACTTGATAGGTTTTGGGGTAGCGGCTCGTCTGCATACCCAACAATTCTCATCCAAGTTGGTGAATAGTAAACTTCTTTTGTATCTAAATTCCAATCCCAAATTCCATCATTTGTCCCAGAAATTGCTAATTCATAACGTTCTTCTCGTTCCCTAAGTTTTGCTTCTATGGTTTGGCGCTGTCTGATTTCACTTGCCAATTCTTTGTTGATTTTTGATAATTCTTTTGTCCTTTCTTGGACTCTTTTTTCTAGATTTTCATTTACGCCTTGGATTTCTTGAAATTTTTGATTGAGCGCTCGTGCCATTAATTGGAAGTTACTGGCGAGGGAATGAATTTCTAGTACCTTACTGTCTTGCCAATCCATCCCTTCGTAACTGGTAAGTGCTAGGGGCTGGTTGGCTTCTTCCCCATCTTGAACTTTAAATTTTGTTTGGGAAGCTGTCTCTATTTTCTGAGGTAAGTTTGTGGTTACTGCTGTTAATCTTAATAAAGGAGAAACTAACTTCCGGCTGAGAATAATCGCGATCCCTAATGCCACTACGGCGAGAAAAAATATGGCAGTTAAGGTTTTGATATAGAGGGATTCCAGATAATCTATGTAAGGTGATGTTGGTATTTGGATAATGAATGACCAAGGTAACCCATTATCCATCGGAACGTTTTGAAAATAAAAAGATTTTCGCCAACGGAGTATTCCAGGCATTCCCGGCTCGTTTGGTAACCACTGAAATACGTCTCCATCAACCTCGCGAATTTCACCTCCACCCATGGGGTTAAATTTGGTCATAATGGGGAGATTTGACTGGGTAGTGGCAATAATCTGCCCTTGACTATCAAGGAGTGTCGCTTGTAACCCCGATTCAGCCATTGGCTCGTTTTCGATACTCGATTTGAGGATTTCCCTAATTTGCGCCACATCTAGCGAGCCATAAACTATATCGCGAAATTGGCTATCCGATCGCACGGGAACTACAATCCCAACATGGGGTACTCTAGAAGCTTCATCTTGATGAACATCCATGATGACAGGCTGCAAACTTGATGCGATTCTTTCCAGAATGTACTTTTCCTCAAAATCCAACCCTATAGTTGACTTTCCTTCTTCATTTAGCACTGGTGAAGAGGCAACTATCTTTCCAGAGGCATCGGTAAGGTATACTTTCAGTAATGATGGAAAAGTTTTTCGGATCAGTTCCGTCTTTTTTTGCCATGTCCCGGATTGGACATCTGAAGAATCTCCAGCTACTTTAGCCAATTCTTCAATTCCTTGAAGATGCTGTTGATACCAAAATTTTAAATTAGTCACCAGAAAACTGGATGTCGCTTTTAATTCTGTACGAATTTCCGTTTCAATCGTATGGAGTAGTTGTTGACTATTAAATACTGTAATAATTAGGGCAGGGAATAAGATAAATGTCACCAATAAATTAAAGATAGTTTGCTGTAGGGATAGTCGATTGTTCCACCTCCGTCCTCTCCCGATTTTTTCCAGAGGTAAATAGGTGACAAACAAGCTGGCAATCAGTGCATTACAAATGCCATTGATCGCTTGCTTCAGACTAATTAACCATACTTGAGTAGCTGGTATTTCCAGTATCTCACCATAAAATAGCCAAACCAATGGGATGCCAATTGAGATCCAATAAATCACATCCAGCAAAACCAAATTATTGGATTTACGCCTTAATAAATAACTAATAAATACTGCTTCACAAGTAAAAATAATAATTGCCCAAGGGTGATTCCAGAGGGTGTAGGTGTAACTGCTTGCGATCGCAGCAGCCAGGATTCCCCAAAAGCTACCATATAAGTACACTACCATCAAGACAGCCACGCTGCCAAAAATAAAGTCAACTCCAAAAAAAAGGGGCAGACTAAAATAGTTACCCAAATATCCCGCCACTATAAGCAAGAGGATGACAGGATAAATTTTCTGGGAATGTTTGTATAAAAATGCTGTTTGCAACTGATTCTTCAAATTCATACCTTGGCATATCCACCTGCTATTTCAGGATATATATATAAGTTGCACCAGACACCAAAACCCAATCTTTCGTTTTAACTTGACCAGCTCCTCATCATTGTATCAATACCAGTGAGAATTCGCCCATTATCAATAGTTAACATTGAATGAGTAAACACTCAAAAGATGTTTTGGCCAGAAGGCAGATAAGTTCGTCCTACAGCTAAACTGTATATGGCGATGCAAACAAGAGTTTTTTAGCTCCAATCCTCCTGATATCCGCTCTCCTAAGCTGCTGCTCATTTAAACTGTATATTTTCCATTTAGGAAAAAATCGATCTAACCTTCTTCCCTGGTTCCCTGCTCCCCTGCTACTCTGCCCCCCTTCTCTCAAAACAGACTTTCTGAAAAGCGTAGCAGCTTATTCCCCATTCCCCATTCAGAGCCTTCACTATTCAATAAGCTGCTCCGCATTTAAACTGTATATTTTCAATTTAGGGAAAAAGTCATCAAACCGTCTCAAGAAGCTCCCTTCTCCCCTTCTCCCCTTCTCCCCTGCTCCCCTAATGCCAACACAGACTTTCTGAAAAGCGTGACAGCTTACCAGCAGCTCTAGAGCTTATCTGAGAGGAAGCAATTTTAGACAAGGAAAACTGAAAACTCAAAATGCGAATCCTTCAATCCATTACTAAAACAGCAATACACTCAATTTCCACCAAAACATCCTTGGGCAGCCGAGAAACCTCAACACAAGCACGGGCTGGCGCTGAAGCCTCCTCAAAATACCGGGAGTAAACTTGATTCATTGCCGCAAAATCATTCATATTTGCCAGAAATACCGTTGTTTTAACAATATCCTGAGTAGTTGCACCAGCGGCAGCCAGAATCGCTTCCAGGTTACTCATTACTTGCTCTGTTTGTTTGACGATATCATTTGTCCCCACGATCTCGCCACTATTAGGGTGAAGGGGAATTTGACCCGCCACAAACATCATTCTACCACTGGCTGAAATGGCTTGATTGTAAGGACCTACGGGTGCGGGGGCGTTTTCGGTACGAATGACTTGTCGCGTCATGGGTTTTTCCTGGCAAAAGAGTTAATCTAACAGACTTTTCCCCAAAAGAATAGTACAGCAACCGCCAGGGCAATTAGGATATTTCCCAAGAGAGAGCTTCGCTCTTGCAATCGGCGATCGCAAGATCTTGCCACCTATTCACAGGGATAGACTCAAGTGCTAATATGGAAAAGGTTTATTGCTGATCCCTGGATCGGCTCAACCCAGTCGGAAACTCCAGCCAAGACAAAAGCGGCTTGAGATAATTGACTGAAGGTGTAAGTTGGATATACTGAAGGTTTGGAGAGGTGGCAGAGTGGTTGAATGCGGCAGACTCGAAATCTGTTATGGTGCAAGCCATCGGGGGTTCGAATCCCCCCCTCTCCGTTAAAAGTGGATAGTGGATAGTTGATAGTTGACAGGAGCAGAATATCTATAGCAATGCGCGCTGGGGTGGTGACAACTAGCAAGTCCTAAGTATTGAATAATCAATCATCCAGCAGAAAAATCTGTAAATACACTCTTCAATCACTGCTATAATTATCAATTATCAAGTATCAAGTATCAAGTATCAATTATCAATTATCAATTATCAATTAACTAGAGCGATATCTCACAGTCAATTGTCCGCTGTCAATTGTCAATTGCCCAATCATGCCTCAAATTAACCGCCGTCACTTTTTGCAATTTGCTGGCTCAACCTTGGCAACATTAGGGTTAAGCCAATTAGATATAGAAATAATGGGCAAAAAATATGCCCGCATCCTTGCCCAAACTACTCCTCGCAAACTAGCTTTATTAGTAGGAATTAACGCTTACCAAAATGGCCCTTTACAAGGCTGCGTGACTGATGTTAAGTTACAGGAACAATTACTAATTCACCGATTTGGATTCAATCCCAAAGATATTGTCATTCTCACCGATAAACAAGCCACTCGTCAGGGTATGCTGGATGCCTTCGAGGAACATTTAATTAAACAAGCAAAACCTGGAGATGTGGTAGTTTATCATTTTTCTGGACATGGTTCTCAAGTTAAAGATCCCGATTGTGATTTTCCTGATTGTCTCAATAGCACTTTTGTCCCTATTGATGGAATTTTACCAGCAGGATTTCCTAGCCAAAAAGGTGCAGTTGCAGATATTATGGGACATACCTTATTTTTGCTCATGTCAGCTCTCCAAACGGAAAATGTTACCGTTGTTTTAGATAGCTGTCACTCGGGTGGTGGCACGAGAGGAAATTTTCGAGTTAGATCCCGTAGTGGTGGCACTCAACTCGAACCTTTAGAAATAGAAAGAAATTACCAACAACAATGGTTAAGCAAGTTAAATCTTTCCCCCGCTGAATTTAAGCGACGGCGGATAGCTGGAGTTGCGAAAGGCGTAGTCATTGCTTCTACCAAACGAGATCAACTGGCTGCTGATGCGTCATTTAATGACTTTTATGCGGGTGCTTTTACTTATTTAATGACCCAATATTTATGGCAACAAACCGCTAACGAATCCTTTAGCCGTGCCATCCCCACGATTGCGAGCAATACCACCAGATATTCTTTCACCAGTCAGGAACCCCTGATGGAATTAAAACCGGGTAGTAATTATGGTAGCAACCCTGTTTATTTTATCAAAGAACAAACTCCACCCGCCGAAGCCGTAATTACTAAAATTGAAGGTAATCGAGCTGAATTGTGGCTGGGCGGTTTAGCTCCTCGGAGTTTATTAGCTTTTCAATCCGGCGCAATTCTTTCTGTAGTTGATAGTAGAGGTATCCAACAAGGGCGAGTTAAGTTAGAATCGCGTCGAGGTTTGGTAGGACAAGCAACACTATTAGATACAGCAAAACCAGGAGCATTTTTACAAGAAAGCACCAGAAGTATTCCTAGCGACTTAACCTTAAAAATTGGACTCGATTATTCCTTGAGTAACGAAATAAATTTGGCGAAAGAAGCTTTAGCAGCTATGTCGCGGATCGAACCTTTACCCTTACAAAAACAAGAAGTACAATATATTTTCGGTCGCATCACAGATGCCTATCGCCAAGCCTTAGCCTTACAAACAGGGATAAATCTACCAGAGATAGGAAGTTTAGGCTTATTTTCTCCCGGATTAGAGGTAATTCCCAATTCCTTCGGCAAAAAAGGAGAAACTGTCACAGATGCCATCAAACGCCTCAATTCCAAACTTAAATCTCTCCTCGCAGCCCACATCGTCAAAACTATCCTCAATCCCAATTCCTCCCGCCTCAATCTAGTCGCATCAATGTCTCCAGAGGGGAGTGCCTCAGTTATTGCCAGTACCCTGACAATTCGCGGTAGTCTAAATTCAGGAACTAGTAACGAGCGACCATCATCAGTTTCCGCGATCGCACAAAAACTGCCAGTGGGGACATCCGTACAGCTACAAGTTACCAACCAAGAAAATAGTCCCATCTATCTCAGCGTACTCGCGATCGATCCGACTGGCGAAATTTCCGTCCTCTTTCCCAATCAATGGACGGCAGCAGTTGAGGTAACATTAGTTGAGGCAAATCAAACTCTCAAAATTCCCGATCCTGAAGAGGATAAGTTTAAATTGGTTGTCCAAGAGCCAAAAGGCGTGGTGGAAATCCTGATTCTTGCCAGTCGGAAACCCTTACGCACCGCACTTCAGGCTATCCAAGCCGTAGCCAAACAACGAGGAGTCAGTAGAGGAGTCGTTAACTTGTCAGGGGATTTTAATGATCCTGCTGTCGTCATTGATGGTTTACTTGATGATATCAATGCTGCTACCACTAGTAATAGTCCCAATAGTCGTGGTACTGTAAGGAGTGGGGCTAGCCGCAATACCGCAGCCAGGAATCGACCTCCTACTCGCCAAGTAGATACCAGTCAGTTGGCAGCTTTGTCAATTACTTTTGAGGCGATTTAGGGGCTATTGGCTCAGGGCTAGAGGCTAGGCTGAGTCTGCCCTCCTGTACAAGTTCTCTCTTTTAATGGAATTGAGCGTCGTTCTTTCTGTTACAATTAATTGCCTGCCCAAATTTGTTTTGCGTTATGAATCGTGTCAATATTCTGTAATAATCAAAAGAAGCAGAGAAGCATTCGCTTTAATGGTTGGAACTGCGACCCATAACTTGAGAGGGGGGTCGTGCTTATTTTTGATGAAGGTTTGGAGCTTTTTTATTTTAGTACATCAGTCTGGAATGTTGAGGTTGGTAAGGATTTTGAGAGGATTGTCTGGCACATGAAAATCGTCGTTCAATCCTATCTATCCTTGGCCACCACGATTGCTGGTGCAAACAAGTTTGTTTACAAGTCTCTGTCTGGAGGTATATCTCAATGTCTGTTCGTCTTTATGTAGGTAATTTACCCAAAGATCAAGTTAACCGCGATGAATTGCACGCTATTTTTGCTGATGCAAGTAAATCGATTTCTACCAAAGTGATTAAAGACAGGAAAACTGGCAAGTGTCGGGGTTTTGGTTTTGTGACTGTCCCCAGCGATGAACTAGCTGATGAAATCATTGAAAAGTTCAATGGACATATATTCAAAGATGCTGCCCTGAAAATTGAAAAGGCACAGCCTAAATCCAAAAACGAGGATGAGGAATCTCGTCCCGAAACTGCTAGTAATGCTGGTGGTAGCAGCAATACTAGCAACCCAAGCCCGACTCCACGTCGAAGTGGTGGAAATAAAAAGCCCAAACAACGCGGTGATTCTGGTCATAAAGCCAATGTACCTGATACTGGTGCAGTCCAACCAGATCCTCGCTGGGCAAATGAATTGGCAATTCTCAAAGAGCGTTTATCCGCCCAAGCGAGTAATCCATAAATTTTTCCCTATAGTCAGTTGTCATTAGTTTCTAAATGGGGAGTTTTTGAACAATTGGTTTTTGAACTTAGCTGTTTTTAACTATTGACTCCTGACTACTATCTGGGGAGTAGTCATTAATAATTAAAAAGGATTTTCATAGTGAGTGCAGAAATCGATCCAGTTAAATTAATGAAACAAGAAGTGGGTAAAGCCGCAGCCGCCCTAGTAGAATCGGGTATGATTGTGGGGTTGGGTACTGGTTCAACCACAGCTTACGCCATTCAGTATTTAGGCGATCGCCTAAAATCTGGTGAAATTAAAGATATTGTCGGGATTCCTACCTCTTTTCAAGCCGAAGTTTTAGCCAAAGAGTACGGTATTCCTCTCACTACTTTAGATGCAGTAGATCGGATTGATATAGCAATCGATGGTGCTGATGAAGTCGATCCTAACAAGAATTTGATTAAAGGCGGCGGTGCAGCCCACACCCGCGAGAAAGTAGTTGATGCTCTTGCCGATAAATTTATTGTTGTCGTCGATAGTGGTAAATTAGTAGAGCGTTTAGGCTCCACATTTAAGTTACCCGTGGAAGTAATTCCTATGGCAATTGCGCCCGTGATGCGCGCGATCGCAAAATTGGGCGGAAAGCCGGAACTTCGGATGGGGATTAAGAAAGCAGGTCCGGTCATTACCGATCAAGGTAATATGGTAGTTGATGTCACTTTTGACTCAATTGATAACCCCGCTGAATTAGAAAAAACCCTCAATAATATTCCCGGTGTCTTGGAAAATGGTTTATTTGTCGGCGTGACAGATGTGGTTTTAGTTGGCGAAGTTAAAGACGGTAAACCGAGAGTATATGAAATGTAGGACAATTGACAATTGACAATTGACAGCGGACAATTGATAGTTATAGTAGTAGGGCTTAGTTACAGTTATAATTGATCGAAAGTTAGCATGATTAAACATCAATCTTCTAATCTGTAACTGCACCAGCAATAGGCACTATAACCACTATCAACTGTAAATGAACCATTAACAATTATCAATTAGCCATTGTTAACTATCAATTGTTAACTGTCAATTGTCAAGTGTCAATTGTCAAGGAGCCATATTAAAAATTATGCAATACCGACGCTTTGGCAGAACAGAATTACAAATGCCAGTATTCTCCTGTGGCGGGATGAGGTATCAGTTTAAATGGCAAGACATTCCCCAATCAGAAATTCCCCAAGAAAGCCAGAAAAATCTCGAAGCAATCGTCCATCAAGCTCTGGAAGTAGGAATTAATCATATTGAAACAGCGAGAGGATACGGTACTTCCGAAATGCAATTGGGACAAATTTTGCCCAGCTTACCTCGAGAACAAATAATTGTCCAGACAAAAATTTCACCCAATTCCGATTCCAACGAATTTCGCCGTAACTTTGATACATCTTTCAGTTTCCTGAAATTAGATTATCTCGACTTATTAGGAATACATGGTATTAACACCCCCGAATTATGGCAAGATACCATCCGCCCTGGTGGGTGTCTAGATGTAGCAAAAAAACTACAAGCTGAAGGAAAAGTACGGTTTATTGGTTTTTCCACCCATGCCTCAACAGAATTAATAGTCGAGATGATTGAAAGCAATCAATTTGACTACGTTAACCTTCACTGGTATTACATTAACCAATGGAATTGGGCGGGAATTGAAGCCGCAAAGCGCCACGATATGGGAGTATTTATTATCAGTCCATCAGATAAAGGCGGAATGTTATATCAACCTCCCCAACGTTTGGTTGAACTTTGTGCCCCTTTAAGCCCAATGGTATTTAACGATTTATTTTGTTTGAGCCATCCTCAAGTCCATACCTTAAGTATAGGAGCATCAAAACCATCAGACTTTGACGAACATTTAAAAACTTTACCCTTATTAAAGCAAGCTTCGGAAATTTTAGCACCAATTTTAGCAACATTAGAAGAAACAGCGATCGCTCTTTTGGGAGAAAACTGGGTGAAAACCTGGCATGTCGGCTTACCCAGTCACGAGGAAACACCAGGAAATATCAACATACCAGTTATCTTATGGCTGCGGAATTTAGCGATCGCCTACGATATGATCGACTATGGCAAAATGCGCTACAATCTCCTCGGCAATGGTGGTCACTGGTTTCCAGGCACTAAAGCTGATAACTTGCCACAATTCAACCTGCGAGAAGCTTTGCGTTATAGTCCCCATGCTGATAAAATTCCTACTTATTTGGCAGAGGGACATCGGTTATTAGGTGGCGCAGAAATTCAACGCTTATCGCAACAGTAACTATAGTTTGATGAAACAGTCGGATTGTGAGAGACAGGATAGTTGATAGTTGATAAGGTGTGGGGTGTGGGGTGTGGGG
>DOIX01000241.1 GCA_003511885.1 Cyanobacteria bacterium UBA11153 | reverse complement strand
ATAGCGCTACATATTTCCCCCCCCAACCCCCCTTAGTAAGGCAGGGCTGTTTCAAGAAAAAAATTTGATAGAGCTAAAAACCAGACTGGGAGAGGGTTGTTCACCCTAAATCCTAATAAAATAAAATTAGGGATTAATTATTATGAAAAATCCTCTTTCTCCCTTTCTCCCCTGCCCCCTGCTCCCCTGCGAGCCAATTTCTCAACCGAGAATGAAACAGCCCTGCTTAGTAAGGGGGGTTGGGGGGGGTGAATATGTAGCGCTATTTGATGAAATTGGTATGAGTAGAAATACTCGACTTATTGCCAAAGTTAAATATTGATATAACTTAAGGTGAAGGTTATATATGTCAGCGATAGTAAGTAATCCTACCACACAAGAGTTAGAACGAGATCGGGTAAAACTCTGGATGGTTTTAGTCGGAGTTAACCATTATCAAGATAGTCAAATACCTGACTTGAGATACTGCGCTAATGACTGTAAAGAGTTAGCAGCAGTTTTAAAGGTAGCTAGTCAAGAGTTTCAGGAAACAGAAATTATCCCTCTTTATGATGGTGGGGAAAAATCTCCTGAATTATCAGAAATCATGACTAGTATTCAACAGTTTGGTTTGGCTAAACCAGAAGATACGGTTTTGTTTTACTTTTCAGGACATGGTTATCTGGACTCTAATAATCGACCAATTTTCTGTGTGGCAGATACGAGTTTAGCAGATTTAGCCGGAACGGGATTCAAGTTAGATGTTTTGTTAAATGAACTCGGAAAATGTCAAGCGCAACGTCAACTTGTTTGGTTAGATGCTTGTCAGGAACAAGAGGAAGATAATAGTATTAGACGGAATCCTACCAGTCAATTGTTAGCAGCTTTAGAACTGCAAGCCGAACAAAGTCATGACTTTTATGCTATGCTTTCCTGCAATAAGACAGAACGTTCTTGGGAAATTCCGGAATTAAAACATGGCTTATTTACTTACTGTCTGATTGAAGGTTTGCGAGGGAAAGCCGCTAACAGTGAAGGTAAGATTGATGCGGATAGCTTGTTTAAGTATGTCGAACGGAATAGTCAGAAATTTATTGAATATAAGAAAAATCCTCTTAATCTAGATGGCTTGGCTAAGGGGATGAGGATTCCTACCTCTGACTCTACTAAATTAACTAATAAATTAAAAGTTAAGCGACTTCCTTTAGATGCTTCTCAAACTCCCCAAAGAATTGCTAGAGGTAGGGGAGAATTAATTATTGGCTCGGCTAATTATTCACCTCAGAGAAAGGCTTTGATTGTTGATGATTTATCTGGATCGTTAGCAGATATTAGGCTATGTCAAATATTGCAAGCTAGAGGAAGTTTTTCCGTCGATTATTGTTTTGTGAGAGAGAAGCAGCAGCGCAATCTTCAGGAAATTATTGCTAATTATTTACAGGACGAAACTAATCAAACTGTTCTATTGTATTTAGCAGGAACCATTGAATCCACTAACTCAGAAACCTACGAGTTGGTTTGCAATCGAGACAACAGAATCAATCTTAATTTACTGGGTGAGGAGTTACAAAATTCTCCTGTAAAGGAAATTATTGTTATTGCTGATATTTTAGACAGGAGTGGTACTAATAAAAGTTTAATTGAAATCTGGCAACCTAGTCAGGATAAATCTCTCTGTTTGATGGCGGGAAAGACTTCTGTACCTAATAGTAGGAAGTTTCTCCATCAATTAATAACTGTACTAGAAAACGCCGGAGAATCAGCAAGGGAGTTTTGGGTTGGGGAATTAATTACTCAATTACAAATTAATTCTTCGGGGGGACAAGATTCCCAAGCTGAGATTGATTGGGAACTGTGGTTATCGGGTGCTACTGAAGTGATCGATATTCTCTCCGTAGCAGTCCAACGTTCCGATAATGAGATATTTGAAATCGAGCTTTGTCCTTATAAAAGTTTAGCAGCTTTTACCCAAGATGATGCGTACTTTTTTCATGGGAGAGAAGAGTTAGTTACCGAAATTATCGAGAAATTGCCATCTACTTCTTTCTTAGCAGTAGTAGGGGCTTCGGGTAGTGGTAAATCTTCTGTTGTCAGGGCGGGAGTTATACCGAAATTACTAAGAGAGGGGTTGTTTGATGGTGAATTAGAACAGTATAAATCCTGTCAATCTTGGGTGATGCTTCCTGGGGATAATCCTTTAACTACTTTAGCCAAAACATTAGCACCAGATAACCCAGATTTTCTCGAAGGGGTATTACATTTAGGAGTTGATTCTTTCTGCGAATGGTTATGTCAACAAGCTCAATCGCTATCGGTGTTAGTAATTGACCAATTTGAAGAGTTATTTACTCTCACAGCACCAACAGACTCTGTGAGTTTTATCAGTCTTATTTTAGGTGCAATTAACAAAGCTCAGAATAATTTCAAAGTAATTATCACACTCAGGATTGATTTTCTCGATGAATGCTTGGGAATGAGTGAATTAGCCCCTTTAATTACCAAATCTCAAGTATTAGTCCCCTCTTGTCGGCTGGAAGACGAACAATATCGCCAAATTATTACTCAACCCGCACAAAAAGTTGGTTTAGAAGTAGAAGATGGTTTAATTGCGCTGCTGTTGGAAGAATTAAAAGAGGGAAGTTTACCTTTATTACAGTATGCCTTAGAAGAATTATGGCAAAAGCGCAGCCGAGGGAAATTAACTGTTAAGGATTATCAGCGATATATTGGTAAGTTGGGTAAATTTCTCAGCAATAAAGCCCAAGAAACTTATAATAACCTGAGTGAAGCTCAACAGGAATGCGCTCAGTCAATTTTTCTATCTCTAGTCTTTTTAGCCGAAGCAGAAGATAGCAATAAGGATACCCGTCGTCGCTTACCGATATCGAAATTATCGGTTAATAAGTATAAGGATGTTTTGGATTCTACTTTGCAAGCTTTAATTAAAGCCCGATTGATTGTAGTCGGTGGGGAAGCAAATAATTCATCTCTAGTTAATCGCTCACAGCTTAATGCTTCTGATGAGACGGAGAATCAGCCAATAAATGATTTAGCTGTTGCTGCTTCTGTTGATGGAGAAACTATCACCAGTCAAAGCAAAGACAAAGTTACAGTAGAAATCGCTCACGAAATCTTATTACGGGATTGGGAAACGTTGAAATGGTGGTTAGATGAGAATCGGGAGAAATATCGCTTAATTAAGGAAATCAGTCAAAAAGCAGATGATTGGGAACAAAATGGGAAGCGGGAGGGTTTTTTATTGTCCAAAGGTGCTTTGGTAAAATATGAAGAGTTTTATGTTAATTATGCTGATGAACTTTCTGGGAAGAGTAATGAGTTTATTGATGTTAGTATTCAAGCCAGAGATAAGGCTGAAAAGTTAGCTAAACGTCGTCAGCGTCAGATTATTGGTGGTTTAACTGGGGGGATAGTAGCAATTTCGATGGTGGCTGGTGTTGCTTTGTGGCAATTGCGTCGGGCAACTATTAGCGAAATAAATGCTCTTAGTAATTCTGCTGAGGCACTTTTGGCATCGAATCAGGAATTAGATGCACTTATTGCTGGGCTTAAGGTGGGAAGAAAGATTAAAAATAGTTTTGGAGTTGATACTAAAACTAGAATTCAATTGGCAGGATTACTTCAAAGTATCATTTATCAAGTTAAAGAGTTTAACCGCTTAGAAGACAAGACAGATAATTCAGTTCTTGGTCCAGATAATTTAGTTTTTAGCCCCGATGGCAAAACCATTGCTTCTACTAATAGCGATGGGAAAATTAAACTTTGGAACCTCAAGGGAAAATTACTTCATACTCTACCAGGTCATCCTAATAATGTTTCTAATTTAGTTTTTAGCCCGGATGGTAAGACTATTGCTTCTGCGGGGGACAACGGCAAAACAATCAAACTTTGGAATCTAAATGGGAAATTAATTCATACTTTTGAACTCAATCAAGACGGCTTTGAATATGATATGTTTTTTAGTACTGATGGCAAGGCTATTGGTTTTGCCAGTAATGACGGTACGATAAAAATATGGAATCTTGATGGAGAAATTATTGGCTCTTTTAAAAGCGATGAAAAAGTTTATAGTGTGGCAATTAGTCCTGACATTAAGACTATTGCTTCTGCTGGTAGTGATAATAAGATAAAATTGTGGAATCTTAATGGAGATTTACTCAATACGTTCCAAGGTCATACAGGTCTTGTCTACAGAATAATATTTGACGCAAATAAAAACACTCTTGTTTCCGCCAGTATGGATGGCACAATCAAACTGTGGAATCTCCAGGGGGGGTTGCTTCAGACACTCAAGGTTTCCAAAAATGAGCTTGAGGATGATATGCGTAAAATTATACTTAGCCCTGATGGAAGCTTGATTGCCGCTTTTTGGTCAGGAGGAGAGTCTAGAGATTTCCAATTATGGAATCTCCAAGGAGAATTGATTCAAACTTTTTTTAATCCTACTGGTGCAATATATAAAGTTGCATTTAGCCCTGATGCAAATACTATTGCTTTCGATAGTAATAATACAATAAACCTTTGGAATCGCACTGAGGATGCTGTTGCTTCTCTTGAATCTTTTGAAGGTCATACAGACAGAATTAATCATATAGAATTCAGCCCTGATGGTAAAATTATTGCTTCTGCTAGCGGTGATGGCACAGTAAAACTTTGGAATCTTAATGGATATTTACTTCCTGCTTTAAAAAATCGCACAGAAAAAGGAAGTCCAATGATATTGAATTATGATGGTAGAACCATTGCTTCTGTTAATCATACCAATGACAACGTAGTTGAATTATGGAATCTAGAAGGAGAATTAATTAGTTCTATAGAGGATACAGAAAGAGTTCAGGAAATTGCATTTAGTCCAGATGGTAGTATCATTGCTTCTGGCAGTAATGACAATAAAGTAAAATTATGGAATTTAGAAGGAAAATTATTCAGTACCCTGGAACATACGGAGGGTATTCCTCATGATATAGAATTTAGTCCAGATGGCAAAATCATCGCTTCTGCTAGTCAATCTAATAACGTGGTTAAAATATGGAACTTAGAAGGAAAATTACTTGCTATCTTAAAACATACAGATAATATTGATATTGTTAAATTCAGTCCAAATGGCAAATATATTGCTTCTGTTAGTGGGGATAAAAATGTCAAGATATGGAATTTAAAAGGAGAACTACTTAGTACCATTCAACATACATATACAGTTCATAATATTATATTTACTCGTGATAGTAAAAATCTTGTCTCTCATAGTGTAGGTTACAGTGAAAGTGATAAAAATTACGAATACGAGGTAAAATCATGGGACTTAGAAGGTAAACTAATTCATACTCTCAAAGATACTCCCAAAGATCCTAAAAATGTTATTTATTATGCAGCAATCAGACCAGATGGTGAGATTATTGCTGCTGTTAGTAAAGATAAAAAGCTAAAACTGTGGACTATAGAGGGAAAACTAATTGCTACTCTCCAAGGCCATACTGGTGACGTTGAAAGTGTAGTATTTAGTCCAGATGGCAAAATTATTGCTGCTGCTGGTTTTGATAAAACAGTCAAACTCTGGAATCTGGAAGGAAAGTTACTTAGCACTCTTCAAGAGAGTACAGGTAACATCGACGATATCCGATTTAGTCCAGATGGCAGAATGATTACTTCTATTAGTAGAGATAAAAAGCAGCTAAAACTGTGGAATATAAAAGGAGAACTACTTAGCACTCTTCAACATACAAGTGAGATTAAGAATATAGTATTTAGTACTGATGGAAAAACTATTATTACTTCCGATCAAACAATCAAACTCTGGAGCTTAAATTTTGACGACGTAATGTCACGCGGCTGCAACTGGGCACGAGACTACCTAACCAACAACCCCAACGTCAGCGCAGAAGACCGAAAAATCTGCGATGGTATTGGCAGTAAATAAACAATACTACCTAGTAGTCGGTCAAGTCAGCTTTGGCTGGTTGTAAGATCCCCCGCGACACAGAAGCTTTTGACAATTTTTATTTGTTTTTATTTTCCTCCATTTTACCTTTATTTTGGAGTCGTTTTACCATGCCTTCAGTTAAGTCAAGGTAAAACCCATGAAATTCCAAAAGCAACTTAGTCAATTAATCAGCACCGACGACATCATCAAAACCCTCCCTCGCATAGAAGCTTTTTGTTCTGCCAAAGACCACAATCATCTTAACCGACGATTGCAACAAAGAGCAATTAGTTGGGACATGATAAAACTAGCACTAGCTTACGGAAAACAGCAATATCATTCCGGCGCTACAACCTGGACACTATTAGATAAAAGCCTAGAGTACACGCCCTACGCAAGATTTATCGATAAATTAAGAGGACTGCGAATCATTGCTGCCAACTACTCTTCTGATAACACCCTTAAACTCAGCACCGCTTACTGGGCTTATGATTTGAGAAGATAACTATTCCATTTATTTTAATTTATTTTCTTCCCATTTCTTTTGATTTAAGCTCCACACTACTATACCAATATCGACAGATTAAACAAGATCATGAACAAATCACTCACAGCAATCCTAGCCTTAAGTTTATCCATCGCTTCTCCAACTATCGCCACTGCCAAGCAAATTGTCACCCCAATTACTTCAGAGAATAGTGCCACTAACCTGACAAATCAGGGTGACAATATCTCCAAGATTTCCTTATCTTCTCCCTTGAATAACGAGCAATTAATAGCTCAATCTGTAGCACGTCTAAACTTCAGTTGGAGTACCGCGCACAACTTAGAACTTGCTGCGGTAGCAATGGAGTTCATTTTGACAGCCAAAACAGGGGATTTTGCTGTACTTGCAGTACTCCTAGCTTCAGGGCATGATATTTACATGGTGAGAGTCAGACTAGAAAACACTGGGAATGTTCCCTTGAGAGTTTATCCTCAAAATATCAAAGCCTATTACGGCAACACATCTACTCGTGTCATATCCATGCCAGATAATCGTTTCTTGCAACCGGATACACTACAGCCAGGTTACTACATAGATAAACCTGTGATTTTTATCGCACCATACGGTTTAAACCTGCAAAGGGATATCCAAATTGGATACGGAGATAACTCTATCCAAGTAACTTACGATTAGTTTCCTGTGAGGGTGAGGATTAAATCTCTTACCAAAGTAGATTTTTGCCCCCCTAACCCCCCAACCTTGGGGGGGAAACTCAATCATCAAGTCCCCCAGAATTAGGGGATTTATATTCCCCGTAATAAAAATTGTTTGTAGTAAGGACTTTAGTCCTTTGTCAGTAAGCCAGAAAACCCGCCGTAGAATTAATTCTACGGCTAATAGCTAAAGTCCATTAAAATGGACTGAAATTATAATTCATAGGGCTTCCTCCGTGACACTACCAATAGTGGATGGTGCGTTAGCTGACCTATAATGCACTCTACAGATAGATGGTTTGCGTAAGTTCTGATTCAGTCAGTTTTAACTGACTTCCGCTATTAGACAGTGGTTTGAACCACTGTCGGGTTATCGCGACTGCTGCAAGTTATTTGTACTACAATTGACAATAACGAGTAAATACTTTGGAGTTCCTCAAATGCCATCTTTAGTCAAAGAATATCTAGAATATATCAGCCAACAAATTTTTCCCGGCAATGCACCTCCTGAGTTTCAGTACTGGACTTTTATGGAACGATTTAATCCGAATAATTGCGATATCAAAAGCACTGAAATATCTGAAGCATTATACTACAGAGAAAGTAAAGAAGGTTACAAATCCGGATTTAATCAGCATCTTAAAGAAGTAATCAAAAAAATAAATAGCCAATTTCGAGAGCAACTAGAAGAAGATGGCTTTACCCAACAACAGCTTGGCTTAGGTGAAAAAGGAAATCCAGGTAGGTATACAGCCAGCGCCAAAAGTCCTTGGCAGATTGCTTATCAATGGTTGTGGGAAATCAAATATTATCGTTGGCTAGAAGACTATATTTGGGAAAACTGGAAACAAAAAGCACCAACTAATGTAGACTGGATACAATTTTGCCATCGCTCCACCGAATACGCTGCTAAAGGAATGAAAATTCCCCCACCCTTACCGAAAAAGACGATTCCGATTAATACTCCCTTGAGCTTAACCATAAATCTCGATACTCCCGGCAGTTATCTGCTATTATTCAATCGAGGGTCAGATGAGCAAGGCAATACAACTCAATACTTAGTTACACCTTCTCAAGCTTTTGCCCCTAACTATCAATTACAGGAGAAAAGCACCTCCATTCCTCTAGAAGAGGCTATCTGCGAAGATATCCAGTTTGAGACAGTTGGCAAAGAAGAATATATCGGAATTGTCATCGATAAAGCTGTCAATTTACCTTGGCTAAATCCTAACCCAGAGAATCCTATTGTGGAATGGGAAGGTAAGCATTTAGAACAAGTGTGGGAATTGCTACATAATCGAGATAACTGGCGAGTTTTCTATCGAGATTTTCATGTTGTAAGCTGATGTAGGAATATCTACAAGACAATGTTCGTAGTAAGCACTAAAGTGCTTGGAAGTATGGGCTTCTGGGGCACTGAAGTGCCTACTACAAACTAGAGTGATTTTCCATTTAGGGTAAATCAAAAAGCTGACTATCTGGGAGATTGCTAATGGCTCTTTGCAAATCTGCTAGTGCCCGATTATAGTTAAGAATAGCGGTGAGTAAGTTAACTCTGGAGCGAGTTAAAGCGGTTTGCTGATTAATAACATCAGTTTGAGTACCGACTCCAGCTTGAAAGCGTAATCTTGCTAATCGTAAACTTTCTTGAGCTTGCTCCAAAGCTAAATTGGCGGTTTGAATATTTTCCTTATTAGCCCTTAAGTTGAAAAAAGCTTGTTCCACCTCAAAGCGTACTTGGTTGCGCTGGGCTGCAAAATTAGTTTCTGCGATTGCAATATTGGTTACTGCTTGTTTTGCCTTTGCTTTTGCTGCTCCACCATCGAAGAAATCCCACTGAAATCTTGCTCCTAAAGACAAGCCATCGGCTACACCGTCATTATCATCTAACTGCCCCAAAATATCATAATTAGCGAAGACACTTAACTGTGGCTTATTCGCAGCCAAGGCAATTCTTTCTTGTTGTTCGCTAATATTACGCTGTACCAGTTGTTGTTCTAATTCAGATCTATTTTTCAGGGCTAGGATAATGCTATCTTCTAGAGAAAGTTCCCATTCTCCTGCCATTTGAATTGGATCTGCGGCTGATATTTCTAACTTTTGCGATAAACTTAAAATTTGAGCAATTTGCCGTCGATTGATTCGTTGCTGACGCAGGGCATTTGTCAAATCTTGGTTATTATTCTGCAACTCAACTTGAGCTTGCAAAACCTCAAATCTAGTCCCCAATCCAGCTTGTTCTAATAATTGAGCATCTCGCAAACTTCGAGCGGCATCATTAACAGCAGCTTGTCTAATTTCTACCTGAGCATCTGCATCTTGTAAATCGTAGTAAGCGCGGGTGATACTGAGTCGCAAATCTTCCGATATTTTTTCTACTTCTAATTGCTGAAAGCGGACTTGTTCTTCGGCGGCGCGAATAGATGCTGGTCTTCTCCCAGCAGTATAAGCATTATAATTAAGTTGCAGGCTGGTATCAATGGTAGTTGATGTATTATCCTGAGTATTTCCGAAAGCTCTTTGCCGATTTGCTAATTCACTTTGGGCAGAATCATTGCGGATAAATTGGGTAATCGCACTAATTGTGGGAAACTCAGAGGCTAAGGTTTCTTGGAGCGCCAATTGGTTTCGCTCTAAAGTTAACCTAGCTGCTTGTAATTGTTGGTTATTTCGTTCTGCTAATTCTATGGCTTGTTTGAGGGTAAGTGGTTGAGTATTTTCAATTTGAACTTCCTCAGTTTGGGTGGGAAAAAGTAATGGATTAGGGCTGGATTCAAATAATTCTAAATCGGAGTTTCCTGGGGTGCTATCTTGTTGGAGTGCGGGATTGGTGTTAGGGTTGATAAATTCTATAGTTGGTGTTTCTGAGTTATTTGGGTTGGGTAAACTGGGTACTGGTACAAGTAAATCAGTTTCGGCTTGAGATAAAATAAACTGGGGAATAGTGACACTATCTGCCTCAGCTATTTCTGATGTCAAGATGTTTCTTGAAGTATTTCCTAGTGACGAAGCTGATAGGGGAACTTTTCCAGTTTTATTTGAGGCACTTGACAATTGCCTATCTTCTAACAGACTCCTGCCAGAGATTGCTAATTGACGATTTGGTTTGATAAGTGAGGATATATCTTGCGAGACACTAGGTTTGATCTGAAATAAGGCAATCGCGCTTCCGACACCGACAGCCAGGAAATAACGAAGATTTGGCATAATTTTTCAGACTTTGGTATTGAGTGCTATTTGTAGGGGCTACAGACGATAATAGGATTTGAACTTTCTTTTTCATTTAGGGAAAGTTGCACTCTGACTATCAAAATCAAGATTTAACTAGATTTGAGATAGATGACGCACCAACGGATAATGATTTACCCGACAACGATTGCGATTGCCTGATTGCAGCAGCGAAGCTGCATCAGTTGCATCAACCTGCCCACAGGTAATTATACTAAGACCATAGCATTGATAACCAACAATCAAATTTAAGCATCTGCTGTTTTGTCAGGCGTAATCTGTGGTGGTATGCTCATCGCATCACTGTTACTACCTGCCGATCTTATATCAAAAGCTCTCAAAGAACGGTGCTTCCTCCGTAACTAGTGGTAGTAGTGTCATTATCTAAGACTCTCCAGAGATTTTATCGCTATACTAGGATTATGCAACTTTTAAAACATTGGAAATTATTAATTACTTCAGCGTGTGTCACCCTCGCATTAGTTTTTGCGATCGCATTCCGCACCCCGGCGCTAGATATGAACTTAACTCAAGCTTATCAGATCATCAAAAGCAAGGAGTTTGTGGATTTAACCCATGCTTTCTATCCCGGAATTCCTCATTGGCATGGTTTTACTGAAGAGACGCGGGATACCCTTTATTGGTACCAACCTCGTGAAGGTACTCTGGGTACTGGCTTTTTTGCTGAGAAATACTGCCATGTCGGGCAATGGGGGACCCATGTAGATCCACCTGCTCATTTTATCCAAGGATTGCGTACAGTTGACCAAATCGATCCCAAAGAAATGTTTTTGCCTCTAGTCGTGATTGACGTACACGATAAGGTGGCTAAAAATCCAGACTATACAATCACTATGGCAGATGTGAAAAATTGGGAAAAGAAATACGGTAAAATTCCTAAAGGATCGTTTGTCGCCATGCGGACAGATTGGTCAAAGCGTTGGCCTGATGCTGAAGCTATGGCAAATAAAGATGAGGCAGGAATTGCTCATTATCCAGGTTGGAGTTTGCCAGTATTAAAGTATTTGTATGAGGAACGTCAAATTACTGCATCAGGACATGAGCCAACGGATACCGATCCTGGGATAGCCACGACTAAGGATGATTATTCTTTAGAAACTTATATTTTACAGCAAGATCGTTATCAAATTGAGTTGTTGACTAATTTGGATAAAGTACCAGAATCAGGGGCATTGGTGATAGTATCTTTTCCTAAACCTCAAAATGGTTCAGGTTTTCCCGCTAGAGTTATCGCTATTTTGCCTTGATGGGCAGTGTGGTTGATAGCTAAGGGATTAATGAAGAAAGAGCCTTTGAAGCTGAGGAAATAGCTCTAGATGCTCGAGAAAGAGTTATTGAAGCTGAATCAAGAGTCTGGGCAGAGCGACAACGCGCTATTGAAGCTGAATCAAGAGCGATAGAAGCTCACGAAAAAGCCGAAAAATTAGCAGCGCGATTGCGAGAATTGGGGATTAATCCAGATGAATTGAACTAGATAAAAGAAACCCGACTTCTTAAGAAGTCGGGTTTCTTTGGAACAAGATTGTTCTTTGCTCATAAGCTGCTACGGATTTAAACCGGATATTTTCAATTTAGGGAAAAAGTCATCAAACCTTCTTCCCAGCTCCCCTGAACCCCTACTCCCCCTCATTCAAAACAGATAAATTAAATGCGTAACGGCTTATTAGGATGCGTTATATTTAACACACCTTTGCTAGAGATAGTAAGAATGGTGCGTTAGCTTGAAGATAACACACCTTGCTGTCGTGTCACTCTACTAAAGATATAGCGAGAAGGTGAAACTACGCTTTATTTTCCTTGCGGCGACGAATCATTGCTATCGCGCCACCAACTAAAGCTAAACCACCCAAGGTAGCAGGTTCAGGTGTTTTCTTCACACCAACAATCATATCTTGAATATCACCATCAACCTTGTTCGAATCATTAATTGCTACGAAAAATCCATATTTACTCGTATCAATTGTCTTGAGTTTGTCAGACTTTCCATTCGCAAGAGCAGTGGGTCCAATTGTATTAAATGTGTATTCATCGGCTGTGCTAATAATACCCGGCATAGGTGCTGTGCTAGCATCATCGTACTCACCCGTATGCTCTGTAAATTTTGTTTTTGTTGGTCCACCAGGAGCAGTTAAACCAAACTTATAAGTACCAGCTTCAGCAAAAGTATACCAAGCATTGCAACTAGCTACAGTGGTTGGGCAAGTTCCTAACCAGTCATTTTTAGCATCGTTGCTACCTGGATCGTATCCTGGAGTTTTTTCTGAAAATATATTGCTAACTAGAGTCATCGAAGCAGCGTTATAGATCCCAAAATCTGACCGGAACATCCCATGAGACTCAATGAATGTAAAGTCTAACTTCTCACCTGCTTTAACAGTGAAAGTTCCACCAGGATTCAGAGTGTAAGCATTAGCTGGGATAGCGGATAAAGCTAGGGTGCTGGTTGCAACTAGTCCGGCAAAGATGGAAATTTTGTTGAAGTTCATGTTATTGGTTCCTTGGTCATTAGACGGTTAATTTTGTAACCCTGATGGAGCTAGCGATTGGATGAAGGATCTAAATTTTTACGATCTCTAACCAAACATCTCAGTTGACATAACCTTCACCTATGCTTAACTTCGCTATTCGTTGGGTCGCTTGCTTATTGGTTCATAGTTAAAACATAGCGTCTTCTGATTTGGCTTGACAATACCCTAAACCCTATCTTCATTAAATCTTCATCAGAAGAGGGGTTTATCTTCATCAACGCTTCATAAAAATCCTAGATCGCCAGTTGAAATAGAGATGAAGCGGATGAGGCTGTAACCCTGCGATCGCAAGAATTTGGCGTATTTATGGAGTATACTTGCTCCGTGGATTTACTTTCAGTACAAGATGACTGACACGCACAGACTGCCGAAACCTGGTGTCAGCGTCAATCTCCACCCTTGAAAACGGGAAGCGATAAAAATGACTAATCCTCATCAACGCTGGCAATTCTGGATCGATCGCGGCGGGACTTTCACGGATATCGTAGCACGTCGCCCCGATGGAGAGTTACTGATTCACAAACTATTATCAGAAAATCCGGAAAGATACACTGATGCACCAATTCAGGGAATTAGGGATTTAATGGGAATTTCCCCTAATTTACCCATTCCTGCCGAACAAATTGAAGTAGTGAAAATGGGTACGACAGTAGCAACAAATGCCCTCTTAGAAAGAAAAGGCGATGCCTCCGGCAAGGACTCCCTCCTACGCACTGTTTTGGTAATTACTAAAGGTTTTCGAGATGCCCTCCGCATCGGCTATCAAAATCGCCCCCATATCTTCGCCCGTCATATTATTTTACCGGAAATGCTTTACGAACGGGTAATTGAAGTTGAAGAACGTTATACTGCCCAGGGTGAAGAATTAATTCCTCTAAATTTAGCAGATATTCGGATCAATTTACAAGTGGCTTACGATAGTGGTATTCGTAATTGTGCGATTGTTTTTATCCACGGGTATCGCTATCCAGGACATGAGAAAGAAGTAGCTGCGATCGCAAAAAATATTGGTTTTACTCAAATCTCCGTATCTCATGAAGTTAGCCCATTAATGAAGTTAGTCAGTCGGGGCGATACTACCGTTGTTGATGCCTATTTATCTCCTATTTTACGTCGCTATGTTAACCAAGTAGCGGGACAATTATTTAGTGACACTCAGAAGTCTGATTTCTTGGATAAACCAGACTTATCAGCTCAAAATAATCAAAAAATAACTACTAAACTAATGTTTATGCAGTCCAACGGTGGACTCACAGACGCAGAACAATTTCAAGGTAAAGATAGCATATTATCTGGACCAGCAGGGGGAATTGTTGGGGGTGTCAAAACCAGTTTAATCGCCGGATTTAATAAAATTATTACCTTTGATATGGGCGGAACTTCTACCGATGTCGCTCATTATCATGGAGAATACGAACGAACATTTGAAACCGAAGTAGCAGGGGTCAGAATCAGGACTCCTATGATGTCAATTCATACCGTTGCGGCAGGGGGAGGTTCTATTTTATATTTTGATGGTGCGCGTTATCGAGTCGGACCAGAATCCGCCGGAGCAAATCCCGGTCCGGCTTGCTATCGTCGGGGTGGATTATTAACTGTAACTGATGCTAATGTGATGGTGGGAAAATTGCATCCCGAATTTTTCCCTCAAGTATTTGGGATAAATGGAAATTTATCATTAGATGTGGATGTAGTCAGGGAAAAATTTAGTCAGTTAGCAACAGAAATTGGCGATGGGAGAAAACCGGAAGAGGTAGCAGATGGATTTTTAGCGATCGCAATTGATAAAATGGCGAATGCGATTAAAAAAATCTCCCTTCAGCGCGGTTATGATGTATCGGAATATACTCTCTGTTGCTTTGGCGGTGCGGGGGGACAACACGCTTGTCGAATTGCTGAAGCTTTGGGGATGAAGCAGATATTTATTCATCCTTATGCGGGGGTATTATCTGCTTATGGTATGGGTTTAGCAGATGTGCGAGTTTTGGCAGAAAGGGCTGTAGAAGCGAAATTGACAGAGGATTTATTGCCCAGTTTACAGGGAATATTGGCAGAATTAGCACGGGATAGTCAAGTAAAAATTAATCCGAGAAATGTTAGTGAATTTATTGATGAAAATTGCGAGATTATTGCTAAAGCGCATTTAAAATATGAGGGGACAGACTCATCATTAATTGTCAACTTCAGCAATTTAGCAAAGATGCGGAAAGAATTTGAGGAATCCCATCAACAGCGGTACGGTTTTATTGTGCCAGAAAAAGCCCTAATTGTTGAAGCTATTTCCGTAGAAGTGGTACAGAAAATGGAGATACCAGAAGAAGCAATAATTCAGCGTACCCAAGCAGAAACAGCGCCACCTGTAACTAAAGTCCAAATGTACACCAAAGGGAAATGGCATGAAACCCCAGTATTTAATCGGACAGATTTACAACCAGGAGATTCTATTCCTGCACCTGCCATAATTATCGAAGCGACGGGGACAAATATTATTGAACCCGGATGGGAAGGAGAATTAACCCAACGCAATCATTTAATTTTAAAATCTGTAGGGGCGGGTTTAGGAAGTATCTCTCATCTTCAACCCATAAAATTTGAACAAAACCAACCCTTACAAGAATCGGAAGATATAAATACCAAATCCCCAGATCCAGTAATGTTAGAAATCTTCAATAACCTATTTCGTTCCATTGCCGAACAAATGGGAACAACATTACAAAATACCAGCTATTCAGTCAATATCAAAGAACGTTTAGATTTCTCATGTGCAATTTTCGATGGAGAAGGAGAATTAGTCGCCAATGCCCCTCATATTCCCGTACATTTAGGCTCAATGAGTGAAAGTGTCCGGAGTTTAATTGCTGAATGCGGTAATAATATTAAACCAGGAGATGTTTACGCTATCAATAATCCCTATAACGGCGGTACTCATTTGCCTGATATTACGGTAATTACTCCGGTTTTTTCAGATATTTATTTTAACGCAAAGGTACGGAAAGGTAATCGCAAAGGTACGCAAAGTTTTCTTGAGTCTTCCCCACTCCCTATTTTCTATGTTGCCTCGCGGGGACATCATGCTGATATTGGCGGGATTACTCCGGGTTCGATGCCACCTGATAGTATTAATGTGGAAGAAGAAGGTATTATAATTAATAATTTAAAATTAGTTGCAGCCGGAAAATTCCGTGAAACTGAATTAATTCAACTCCTCATCACAGGTACTTATCCTGTCCGGAATATTACCCAAAATATTGCCGACTTACAAGCCCAAATTGCGGCTAATGAGAAAGGGGTACAAGAATTACAGCGGATGGTGAGCCAATATGGATTAGAAACAGTTCAAGCTTATATGGGTTATGTTCAGGATAATGCGGAAGAATCGGTACGGCGTGCCATTGATATCCTGAATAATGGCAGTTTTAGTTACGAATTAGATACGGGTGGCAAAATTCAAGTGGCAATTACGATAGATAAAAATAATCGCAGTGCCACCATTGATTTTACTGGTACTTCGCCTCAGTTACCTAATAATTTTAATGCCCCCGCAGCGGTATGTAAAGCAGCCGTCCTTTATGTTTTTCGTACTTTAGTTGATGATGATATTCCTCTCAATGCTGGTTGTCTCAAACCTCTCGATATTATTATTCCTGAAGGTTGTATGTTGAATCCTATTTATCCAGCAGCAGTAGTAGCAGGAAATGTCGAAACTTCTCAAGTTATTACTGATACTTTATATGGAGCATTAGGAGTAATGGCAGCCTCTCAAGGAACCATGAATAATTTTACCTTTGGTAACGAACAATATCAATATTATGAAACCATCTGCGGTGGCTCCGGTGCAGGTACTAATTTTGATGGTACAGATGCCGTACATACTCACATGACAAATTCCCGATTAACCGATCCCGAAGTATTGGAATGGCGCTTTCCTGTTTTGTTGGAAAGCTTTAGTATTCGCCCCAATAGTGGTGGAAAAGGACATCATTTTGGCGGGAATGGAGTAATTCGGAAAATTCGATTTTTAGAAGCGATGACAGCGGGAATTTTATCGGGACATCGGGTGATTCCACCTTTTGGTTTGCAGGGTGGTGAATCGGGTGTTGTGGGGAGGAATTATCTGGAAAGAAAGGATGGAAATATTGAGGAGTTGGGGTGTACTGCGGTTGTAGAAATGAATGTGGGAGATATGTTTGTAATTGAGACTCCTGGGGGTGGAGGGTTTGGGGAATTTTCAGAGGAATGGTAAGATCTAAATACAAGTGATGCCTAGGGCGAACTTGGCTTAAGCAAAATTTAAGCTATCTAGGAGCAATTATGAGTGGTAGTTCTTTTTTCGATGAATCTAAAGACCAATCTTTGGTAAAAGCTGAAATAGTTGCTAAATATTTCTTTGCTTGGGCAAAGGTAATTATTCCCCAAGCAAAGAAAAGGGGAGAAAAAATTGCCTATGTCGATTTGTTTTCTGGTCCTGGTCGATATAAAGACGGTTCTAAGTCTACCCCATTACTTATTTTAGAACGTGCGATCGCAGATCCAGATATGCGACAGATGCTGATAACCATCTTTAATGATAAAGACTCAAATAATACCCAGTCTCTCCAACAAGCCATAGACTCGATTCCAGATATATAGCAGTCCTAAATGGGTC
>DOIX01000155.1:28172-28390 GCA_003511885.1 Cyanobacteria bacterium UBA11153 | reverse complement strand
TTCACCCTCCCCCCACGACAAACATTCGGGCGACAAACCTGTAAAATAGCGATCGCTCTTTGGCAGATGTTGCCACTGTTATATTTGCTGTCAGGTTTGTCGCGAAGGCTTCGGTGTTGCATTTGCGAATAAAGGTTATCCGTGTTGTGGCATAAATTAAAGACGCATATCCTTCACCCCTACGGTTACAAGATTATATTCATTATTATTAACTGTAG
>DOIX01000155.1:0-27783 GCA_003511885.1 Cyanobacteria bacterium UBA11153 | reverse complement strand
CAAACATTCGGGCGACAAACCTTGACAACTTCACAAAAAATATTGATATCCGAATGCTTCACCCTCCCCCCACGACAAACATTCGGGCGACAAACCTTGACAACTTCACGAAAAATATTCCCGAATGCTTCACCGAAGCCTCCACGACAAACATTCGGGCGACAAACCTTTTGAATAATTCCCCGATTGATTACGACTGAGAAGCCGCTAACTCCTGCAAACGTTCCTGTTGATCCTGACTAATACAAGATTGAATCAAAGATTCAATATCTCCTTCTAAAACTGGATTGAGAGAGTAATTCTGCCCCAAGCGATGATCGGTAACCCGATTATCCTTATAATTATAAGTGCGAATTTTTTCAGAACGGGAACCAGTGCCTACCTGAGAGCGCCGCATTGATGATACAGCTTCTTGTTGTTCTCTTAACTTCATCTCGTACAACTTAGCACGGAGAATCTGCATAGCACGTTCCCGGTTTTGTAATTGCGATCGCTCTTCGGTACAAAATACGCGAATTCCTGTAGGTTTGTGAAATAAATCTACTGCTGTTTCCACTTTGTTGACATTTTGTCCACCTGCACCGCCGGATCTTGCCGTCGTCATTTCTATTTCTTTCGGATCGATATGAATTTCCACATCATCAACTTCAGGCATAATTGCCACTGTTGCTGTTGATGTATGAACTCTTCCCCCTGCTTCTGTCACTGGCACTCTTTGGACGCGATGGACACCTGCTTCAAACTTCAGTTTACTGTAAACTTGTTCGCCCTGAATTTCCAGGATTGCTTCCTTAAATCCACCCATATCGGCGGTAGATTCGCTTAATAACTTCACTCGCCAATTTTGAGTTTCGGCATAACGAGAATACATCCGCAATAAGTCACCAGCCCAGATACTAGCTTCATCTCCACCTGTTCCAGCGCGAATTTCCAACATGATATTCTTATCATCATTAGGATCGCGAGGCAGAAGGAGTATTTTAAGGCGCATTTCTAAATACTCTAACTTTTCCTGCAATTCCTCAACTTCCATGGCAGCGATTTCTTGCAATTCTGGATCGCTACCTGCTTCTTTCAATACTTGCCTTGCCCCAGCTAATTCATCTTTAGCTATTTTCCAGATCTCGTAAGTTTGGACTACCTCTTCCAAAGAGGAACGTGCCTTTGCTACCCGTTGCATTTCATTGGGATCTGTGGCAATATCTGGATCTGCCAAACGCCGGGTTAATTCATTAAATGTTTGTTCTACTGATTCCAGTTTTGAGAGTAGATAAGTTTCCGCCATGACTTTTGCGCGCAGCTCCATTAAATAGCGTGAGAAAGTATGAAGTGTGAAGTTTAATTTTTGAACGGGAGGAGGAAGTCTCAGGGGTGAAGAATTAGAAGGTTTATTTGCTTGACAAAAAATCCCAATGCTGGATAAATATTCCTTGTCAGCCTTAGCCTTCACAGTTCATCCTTCACACTCCCACTTTCTGCGCTATTTTTCTTTAGACTTAGCGGCTGCTCCGCCAGTATTTTCCATCATGCCATATTTACGCATAAAGCGTTCCACCCGTCCTTCGGTGTCAATAATTTTCTGGGTTCCGGTGAAAAAGGGATGGTTACCAGACCAAACATCGACATGAAGTTCTGGTTTGGTTGAGCCAACCGTCATCACAACTTGTCCGTTGCAGTAGACTTTGGCTTCTGGATACCACTTGGGATGAATGTCAGATTTTGCCATGATAAATCACAACCCGCTTTGGGGTTTCAAATTAAAATCCTAGTATTTGGTCTTGAGTGCTTCGTTATATTATAACAAAACAGAGAGCCGAATTAGAGTGTAGCCCATTACCGCCATTATGGGAACTCACCCCTCCATCCAAACCAAACCAACTGCGATGCCCAGAGTAGGTCTTCCAATTCGCCCACTAGTCGATGGCTGGGACAGATCCCATGGGTTGATAAGAAACTTTTAGAGACTTGTCCTTATGCAAGAACCTTTAAAGCTTGGGAAAATTCCGGTTGTAGTAATGAATTGCTTCTGTTAAAAGAACGTGATTTAGATAAAGCAATAGAATGGATAAATCATAGAGATCGAGTTAGCGATTTAGAAGTTAAATTTATAATTCGCAGTTTAGTTTGGGAAATGTGGCAATTAGCTACAAATTCAGATATTCAGCAAGCCACAATAGAAGCCGTTGAGGTAGTCCAAAAATTTAGACCTCAATTAAAGCAAAAAACGAATTCTCCCGATACCCTTATCCGAGAAATACTAAAATGGACTAGACCTCTGAGGGAGGACACGCAGATTTTGCTGCTCGAACCGATCGTGAAAGAAAATTTGTCCTTTATTTAATAGAAAACGAACATAAAGAAAACCATTCTATTAGTTACGAATTTGTTCTTTCCCGCCCTGGCTTAGTAAGAATACATAACTTTTTCAAAAGCAAAAGTGGGGATACTTCTCAAAGTCTAACCGATCCAAATTCTATTATTCAAGCAGGACTTCAGGGCAACTCAGTCTGCCAACAAGCCTTAGAGATGACCATCAAACCGATTCGGTGGGTTGGCGCTGCCCGCGAAGAAATCCAATCTCTTCCTGATGATGCCCGAAAAGAAGCAGGTTTTGCACTTTGGACACTTCAGCAAGGCGCACAACCATCAGACTTTAAACCCATGTCGATCGTTGGCAAAGGTGTTGAAGAAATTAGGATTCGGACAGGAAATGCCTATCGGATATTCTATATTGCTAGATTTGAAGAAGCCATTTACGTTCTCCACGCCTTCCAGAAGAAAACTCAGAAAACCGCCAAAAAAAAATATCGAAATTGGACAAAAACGCTACCAACAGTTGTTACAAAATCGTTGAAATTCAAGAGAACACAAACCATGAGCGAAAATCTAATTACCCAAGCCGCCGATAATATCTTTCTCGATTTGGGATTTTCAGCCGAAGAAGCTGAGAACTTACTCATCCGATCCCAGCTCATACTCGCTCTACAAAATCAAATTAAAGCTCGAAATTGGACGATCGAGCAAACAGCTCAACATCTCCAACAGTCAACCGATCGAATTCAAGCTCTAACTCAAGGTAAAATAGAAAAATTTTCGGTGGATACGCTAATCGCAATGCTAGATCGAGTTGGCATGACTGTCAAAATCGAAATTTGCCCCAAAGTAGCTTAAGACAATCGTAACAAAAGAATTGCGATCGCCACGACAAATGTTGTGCCGCAAATCGGGAAAATTCGGTCTGCAAACCATTTGGGAAGAAAGAGATCGGACACCGATCCTTGTTGGGCACCGAGGCGTTGAGCGAGAAGCGTCAGCGGACAAGTCCAACCCGATATCATTAAAACAATGCTCTCGATGAGTACCAAACCAACCGCAACCCAAGTCCACGACGTGATGCGATCGAAAATCCCGCTAAAGAGCGAATAGAGGACGGACAAGCTGAGAATCCAGAAGATCAGTGTATGGACGAATTTGATTTGAGCGATCGTAATTTTCATTGCATTCTTTATCCATGAGTTGATCTGTTTATTTATAATCTGTCTTGCAATCGCTCAAATTCTAGCTATCTTCATATAGTAGCGACCTATCTGTTCACTTTTGCCAAAGTAGGATGATCCATAATTATATCACCGATCGATCAACGCAAAATCAAACTTTTGATTATTAATGAATCGGTGTTCTAGGAATTGATTGTCAAAATGGGGAAAGGGGATGAGATGAATATAAACTGATTACAGACCTTTATTTTTCAACCTGATTAGCTTGACTCTGGGAACTCCTATCTGTTTGCTGCCTTGGGGACAGGAATTTTGAGCGCTTGGTTGTGGGGGTGATATATTTCCTGGATCATCTGCTTCACAAATGATACTTTTAATTTTGATTTCAATTTCTTGACTATCTAGAACTTCACTCATAGAGTCTACAAATACTCCACCAAAATAACTTTTGAAGTAATCGTCTGGGTCTACTGGCCAGGCATGATTTAATGCTTCGTTAGAAGTAGTACTGGTGTTGTAGTAATATAGTTCTGTCGTATTCATTAAATAATTACGTTCTGTGTCAAATTTATAGTGCATTTCATAGTATTTTTCTTGGTATAGGTTCATTTCCTCGATGTTTTGCCTAGCTTCGTATTGGACTTTTTTTCCACTATTCCAACTAGACCAACCAAACACCATTACAATTCCAATTAAAAAAATCTGAGGTAAAGTTAAAATAGCCAGACGACGGTAATTAACTGGGTTGCGATAAGATTGATTTGATTTAGCTAATCTAATCGGATCGTTTCTACCAGATTTTAATGCTAAAAGTGCTTGACTCGCTGAGATAAATCTTTGTTCTGATGCAGGTTCGGTAAGTATTTCCAACCATTCCATAAAACTGGTTCTAATCTTAACTCTCTCACCAAATTCAATGCGCATTTGATTTTGAGGCAAATCTGTTGGTGGGATTCCTGTTAATAAATGAATTAAAGTTGCCCCTAAAGCATAAAGATCGGAAGCAGGTACGGCTTTACCCCATAATTGTTCTGGTGGTACATAGCCACTAGTCCCGACAACTGTAAAAGTCACTCCTTCTGCTGTTGCCCGATCCTGGACTGCGCCGAAATCAACTAAATAAACTTGTCCATCTTTTGCTAAAATTAAATTACTTGGTTTAATATCTCGGTGAAATACAGGAGGCGATAGTTGGTGTAAATAGGTCAAAATTTCTAGAACAGAGATGGCGATTTGGCGGACTTGTTTTTCGGTAAATCTTTTACCTATATCTAACATATTTTGGAGAGAATCTCCGTTAATATAGTCCTGGACTAAGCCAAACCAAGGTAAACCTTCACCTCGATGGGAATCTAGAGAAAAGTAATCGCGATATTTAGGAATTCGGGGATGATTGAGATGTTTCAAAACTTGGGCTTCTCGTTCAAATAGTTTGATTTCTTCCCAGTCTATTTGAGGGTTAAATGCTAGGAGTTTGACAATTACAGGTTCGGGCGGAGATTTGCTAATATCTAGTCCTAACCAGGTTTGGCGACCAGCATTTTGTCCTAGTTTTGTTTCTAATTGATAACGTTGATTTAAGATAGATGAGTTTTTTAGCATAATGGGGAATAGGTAATGGCAAATAGCGAATATGGTAGTGGATACTTTTGACTGCTTAGTCCTTACTCATTAAGTATTGAGTCTAGCCATTCTTGTAGTTGTTGCGTTAACCAGCGACGTTCATTTTCAGTTAAGTTCTCTGCGAAGGAGTAAGTTCTAGACCGAGTTTCAATAATTATCGTTTTCCAGGGGAGATACTCTATTTTGTTGATGGTGTAGATCTCTTCAATTATTTGATAATAAGTCCACCAAAATAGTTTCTTTTTCAGGATAAAATTTTCTCTGTCTAAGTAGATGTAATCATGGGCAAAAATATGACGTAGAGAGTTAGCTGTTGCTTCTTGGACTAGTTTTAATTCATGATTGGTATATTTCAGAGAATAACCAATTAATATAACGAATAATAATAAGATCAAAACTGGTGTTGGGCTAGGAGGTAACATGGACAAAAGCAATAATCCAATCATCCCTCCTAACATGATTAATACAGAAAACAATAAAATGGGTAAGGAACTAATAGTAACGACCAAATTGCCAATCAGTTTGATAAAATCAAGTAACGATCTTCGAGGTTGAGGAATTTTAATCAAGAGGTAATCTGGCGATTTAGATAGCTTAACGCGACTGCCACGAGGTTGAGGAATAGTAGGGAAATTAATTTTGGGGTAACGGTTAGTTTTTAGTGCGGTTAAGGCTTCCTTAGCACTCCTGAAGCGCTGTGCTAAGTCGGGTGCAGTCATCACCTCAATCCAGCGGACAAAACTAGCTGGAATAGAAATGCGATCGCTAAATTGAATTCTTAAATCTTTTTGTGGTAAATCTATTGGTGGAGTACCAGTAAGTAAATGAATTAACGTAGCACCAAGGGCATAAATATCTGATGCAGGTACAGCTTTACCCCAAAACTGTTCCAAGGGTGCATAACCTGTAGTCCCCACCACAGTAAAAGTTACCCCTTCACTAGCACCTCGATTCTGTACTGCACCAAAATCAATCAAATATATCTTCTCATCTTCTCCCCAGATTAAGTTACTCGGTTTAATATCCCGATGAAGTACTGAAGGATTGAAGCCATGGAGATAAATTAAAATCTCTAAAACTGACTCAGCCAATTGTTTTACTTCAGCTTGGCTAAACCTTTTCCCTTGATGCAAAAGTTGCTTGACTGATGTACCAGGAATATACTCCTGCACCAAGCCAAACCAGTATAATCCTCCACCTGATTCCCGATCTAAACTAAAATAATCCAAATATTTAGGAATTTGCCGATGGTTTAATTGTTGCAGAACTTGTCCTTCTCGTTCAAATAACCTAAATTCATCCCACTCCATTTGCGGGTTGAAGGCAAGCAGCTTGACAATTGCAGGTGCTGCCGGCGATACTGTGATATCTCGAGCTAACCAGGTTTGCCTGCCCAGATTTGCTCCCAATTGTTCTTGGAGCAGATAACGCCCTTGTAAGAGTTGTTCTCTTTGCAACATTAAGCTCGCAATCCCATAGCGTCGTACTTACGAATACATTTACGCGACACAATACCGGAAATTCCCGGACAATGCAGCGATAGCAACACCATCGGAATTGATGGTGAAGGCGGTATCCCGCAAAGCTCTAAGCATAAAACCCAAAGCACCGTTCATTTCCCATGGTAAACTATGACCGCAGGAATAACATTTGAAAACCTTAGCGCCACCCAAGGATTGATGAATATAACCGCACTTGGTGCAGGTTTTTGAAACTGCCTCTAGCCACAATAGTGTTAGTCATTTCTCCAATCAAGTACATATCCATTCTGACTGGACAGCCGTGGGGAGTGTCAAACCAAGACGAGTACGTCCATGGTATCGGGATAAATAGGCTCCGAAAGCTAAAGTCATGAAGAGAGCCTTCTAAAGCCAGATGCTTTGCATAAGTCCTGGTATGGTTAGGAATGGTTAGTAAATAATTAGGGCTTGCTGTATAAAGAAAGAAGGTATGCCAGCAAAGGATTTCAAGCATTTTTGGCTTTCTTAAGTCCAAGAATTTTAAATCTTTTTGTTCAAAAACCTTGCCTGATTGTAGGAAATCCCTGAGTATCCGAAAAGGAAGCAACGGGTGAAACTCCCATAAGGTAAGCTGTGTAGCACCTAGATTCGCTTTTTAGACTCCCGTCAGCAAACCCTAATTAACCCAACCAAAATAAAAAAAATGGGACTTTAGACTAGTAAATACCCAATCCAAAATCCCCAATAAAAAAAATTACCGTTTCGAGTACTGAGGTGCTTTACGAGCCTTATGTAACCCGTATTTCTTCCGTTCTTTTGCCCGTGGATCCCGAGTCAAGTATCCTTCTATTTTAAGAGGCGAGCGATTTTCCGGGTCTAGCTGACACAATGCCCTCGCCACACCTAAGCGAACAGAATCAGCTTGCCCTGTTAAGCCACCACCATGAGCTTTCACTAAAATGTCATAATCATTTTCCAGACCTAGAGTTTCTAGTGGAGCTTTTGCCGCAGATAGATAACCGGGATTAAAGTTAAAGTAAGAATCACCTGGACGGTCATTAACAATGAGTTTCCCCGTACCGGGAACCAAACGTACCCGTGCGACTGAAGCCTTACGACGACCTGTTCCTATGTAGACGACGCGATCGCTTGAATCTAATCCTGCCATTAATTTTCTCCTGGAATTGTGCTAATAGTTAAGGTTTGAGGTTGTTGAGCTTGATGGGGATGAGTATCTCCTGCATAAACTTTCAGCTTAGTGAATAGTTTTGCACCCAGAGAATTTTTAGGTAACATACCCTTCACTGCATGTTCGATAATTCTCTCGGGAATCCGACCTTGTAGTTTAGCAAAGGTTTCCGTCTTCATCCCACCTGGACGACCTGAATGACGACGATACAGCTTTTGCGTCCGTTTTTTGCCAGTAACTAGGACTTTTTCGGCATTAACGACAATCACAAAGTCACCTGTATCCATGTGTGGAGTGTAAGTTGCTTTATTTTTGCCTCTCAAAACTCTGGCAATTTCGCTAGCTAATCTACCTAGACGCTGGTTTTCGGCATCTACGAGATACCAATTACGATCTAGGGTGTCAACTGGAGGAAAGTAAGTTTTTTCCATCTGTCTTTTTCTGTGCTTTTAGGGTTAACAACTTTTAGGATGGTACGATGGCGATTCCGATTTAGGGCAAGAGAAACTTGGGTTGGGTATCAAACCAAATTTCTTCGGGGAAGGGGGAGCTAGGATATCCAACTCGCAACAAACACAGTCCCTTAGCTGGGGCGGCGTATTTTACTTCTGCTCGTCGCTGATTTACCCAAATTTCGGTAAACTCGTCAGGATGGCGAAGTCCCCTTCCTACTTGTACCAGCATTCCTACCAGCAGGCGCACCATCCCGTACAAAAATCCGTTAGCCTGTATTTCTATATAAAGAAATGAGCCGTTGCGGTAACATTGAGCGGCTTGCACATCCACCCAGGAATGCTTTCGTGCGGAATTAGCGCGGTGAAATGCCGTCAATTCGTGCTTGCCAATTAGGGGATTTAATGCCGCCTGAATGCGAGACTCATCCAAGGGTTCGTAATAATAATGCCAACTATAGGGTCGCACAAACAAGTTTGGTCGGGCATCCATATAGATGGTATAGCGATAGCGACGGTAACTGGCAGAAAAACGAGCGTGCCAATCTGATGCTACCAAAGCGGATGCCCGAATTAGTATATCGTCTGGCAAGCGTTGATTAAGAACGTCACTCCATCGATGAGCTGGTATGGGCAGGGTGGTGTTAAAGTGGGCTACCTGTGCCGCTGCATGAACTCCGGTATCAGTACGACCAGCACCATAAAGAGTGACTGGTTCCTTTGCTACACTCAAGAGAACTTTTTCAATTTCCTCTTGGACGCTGCGATGACGAGGTTGCCGCTGCCAACCGTAAAAATTAGTCCCCTGATATTGGATTGCTAAAGCAATTCGCGATTGGTTGCTGGTGATTGGTTGTTGGTGATTGGTTGTTGGTGATTGGTTGTTGGTGATTGGTTGTTGGCTGTTAGTCATTTTTGCCGTGTCAGGGGAATTAATCTAGTGAGGTTCCCACCCACCCCATCAAACTGTCCGAATTTAATTCGATTAATTTGATGTGGCGTGACTGGTAATTAAACATAGAGCGAAAATAACACATAGCCTTAAACCATCAATCAAACTACCAACCACAAAAAACCCATAACCAACCCTCAAACCAACTCAATAATTGCCATTTCTGCATTATCACCGCGACGAGGCACGGTTCTCAGGATTCTAGTATACCCGCCATTGCGATCGCCATATCTATCCTTTGCCCCCTCAAATAAAGAGTGAACTAACTGTTTGTCGTAGAGATAGCCAATTGCTCGACGGCGTGCAGCTAGGGAACCGTTTTTCGCCAATGTAATCATTCTCTCTACTTCAGATCTAACTGCTTTGGCTCTAATCTTGGTCGTAGTAATTCGACCATGACGAATCAATTCTGTTGCCAAACTTCTCAGCAACGCCTTCCGCTGATCTGCTGGTTTTCCCAGTTTGGCTAGACGACAACCATGACGCATTTTCTTTCCTCCTTCTACTATCTCAAAAATTATTCCTGGCTATTTCTGGTTATTTGTTGTTATTTATTTATTGTTAGTTAATTTGGTGTTCGTTATTTGTTGCCAGTTATGGCTTGCTAGTTATTTGGTGTTGGTTTTTTATCTCCATTCCCAAATTAATAACTAACAACTAACACCCAAAAACTAACACCAAACAACCAACACCCAACAACCAATAACTAACCACGATTACCCTGGTTTAACAGTTTTTTCGTGGGGCAGTGTAATTCCCAAACGCTTTTGTAAGGCTTCAATTACTTCTTCCGCCGACTTTTGTCCGAAGTTTTTGATTTCCAGAAGATCTTCCTGACTGTAATCAAGCAAATCCGCTACTGAGTTAATTTGTGCCCGTTTTAGACAGTTATAAGCTCGGACTGAAAGTTGTAATTCTTCAATTGGAATTTGGCTAGTCGGATCTCCATCATCTATCGGCCCATTCTGACCTGGCTTGATTTCAATATCTTTTAATGGACTAAATAGATCCACAAGAATGGTAGCAGCTTGACTCATGGCTTCTTGAGGACTCAAACTACCATTTGTCCAAACTTCCAACAGCAATCGATCTTTTTCTACAGAACTATCAACCCTTACATCTTCAACGCTATAATTAACCTTGGTAACTGGCATAAATACAGCATCAATTTGGAGAAAGTCTACCGAAGAGTTATCGTCCCGTCCCCGTTCGACAGCACGATATCCTTTGCCGCGTTCAATCCGAAACTCCAACTCCAGCCTAGCCCCATCTGCTAAAGTTGCCACATACTGACCTGGATCGACAATATCCACTTCTGAGGGGAGATCGAACTGAGCCGATCTGACAGTAGATGGACCAGTGATTGAGACTCGACCAATATGAGGTCCAGGCGAATAGCTTTTGAGGACGATTTCCTTCATATTCAGGAGAATTTCCAGAACGTCCTCTCTGATCCCTTCAATTGTTGCAAATTCGTGATTTACGCCAGCAATTCGGACAGCAGTCACCGCTGTCCCTTCCAAGTTAGACAGGAGTACTCGCCTCAATGCGTTACCAACTGTCGTTCCTTGACCTCGCTCCAGTGGCTCTAGGACAAATTTGCTATATTGACTCTGATTCTTTAGTGTTTTAGACTCTACACACTCGATCTGAAACTGCGCCACTCCCGTGACCTCCCTCCTTATTTATAGAACCCTACCCAAAGCACTTAAGTAGATTTGCGGAAAATTTTACTCCTGACTGAAAATCTGGTGCAATCGACCCGCAATTTAAGAGCTAATCTGGTTGGTTTGGTCTAAAACAATTTCTAGCTGACAGTTGTTGAAAAACGAGAATGGGGACTGTCAACTGGCTGGGTGAACTAATATTTTTAATTAGACCCAAAATTAGATCCCAAAAACTATATTGCCACCTCGTGCTAATTTCCAATTCCCATCTACTTACTTTTCTAAACTCTGCGTCGCTTCGGGGGACGACAGCCGTTATGGGGAATGGGGGTGACATCCCGAATCAGGGTGATTTCCAGCCCTGCCCCTTGTAGTGCCCGAATCGCGGTTTCTCGTCCCGCACCCGGACCGCTCACCATCACTTCAATTTGACGCATTCCTTGATCCATGGCTCGCCGCGCGGCACCGTCAGCGGCTGTTTGGGCGGCAAAAGGCGTACCTTTTTTTGCTCCTTTAAAGCCGCTGGATCCGGCTGATGCCCATGAAACCACGTCGCCTCTGGTATCAGCGATCGTGACGATTGTGTTGTTGAAGGTAGACTGGATGAAAGCCACTCCGTTAGGGACGTTGCGTTTCTGCTTTTTTGTACCAGTTTTTTTAGTTGGTCGCGCCATGTCGCTTTAGTTGACTTTGTTAGTGATTTCCAAAACTCATTGGATTGAGAGATGGGATGATGAAGTATTACTTCTTAGCTGGTGCCTTTTTCTTACCAGCGATGGTAACGCGGCGACCTCTACGGGTTCTGCCATTGGTGCGAGTTCGTTGTCCCCGCACGGGCAGTCCTAATCGATGGCGACGACCGCGATAGGTACCAATATCAATGAGGCGCTTAATATTCATTGCCTCCCAGCGCCTCAAATCTCCCTCAACCTGATAGTTTGTTTCTACGGCTACTCTGAGAGCAGCTACATCGGCATCTGTTAGATCTTTGACACGAGTATCTGGATTGACACCTGTGGCTTTCAAAATTTCTTGAGATCGAGACAGACCAATTCCATATATGTAGGTTAGACCGATTTCGACGCGCTTATCGCGCGGCAGGTCTACACTGGCAATCCTCGCCACGCCTTAATTCTCCCTCTTCTTTGTTTTGTGCTACAACTGAATTTGAGTTTATTTAACAGTGACTCAAACATCAACAGTCTTTCTGAGAGTAGGTAGATTGACTACCCCTGACGCTGTTTGTGTTTGGGATTTTGACAGATTACCATGACTCGACCGCGACGTTTAATGACGCGGCACTTTTCACAGATTTTTCGGACGGATGCTCTAACTTTCATGAGTATTAGGAAAATTCAGCAAAAATGTGGGCTGTGGAACCCCCGTTTTTTTGGCAAGAGTGCAAGCACATTATTATATCACTTTCTCAAGTATGTTGTCAAACAATTAAAGTTGACAATAACAATAAGCTCTTCTGTACCTTATTTTTTACGCAGCCGATAGGTAATTCTGCCTTTGGATAGATCGTAAGGGGTTAGTTCAACTTTGACCCGATCTCCAGGTAGGATCTTGATATAGTTACGGCGAATTTTACCGGAAATATGGGCAAGGACATTGAAGCCATTATCTAGATCTACTCTAAACATTGCGTTAGGCAACGATTCCGTCACCGTCCCTTCCATTTCAATTAGGTCTTGTTTAGACAATTTGTTATCACCTCACTCAGGTTCACCACTCAAAATGGAATTCAGAATACTGGATCTTTGTCCAGAAGAACTTAACATATTTTATCAAATCTGTGGTCAAACCAGTCGGAAATGGAGAATATCCTTGTCCTTTTGCCCTTACCTCTTTTGTTTTAGCTGCTTTGGCACAGAGATTGTCATGTTAGGGAGGGGGTTTGGAGAAGATCTTGGAGAGACTGGGCAACTTCATCAAGATGACGATTGCCATTAATCGATTTTAAGGCGGATCTGTCTTTATAGAACCCGATCACTGGTGCTGTCTCCTCCCGGTAGACTTCCAAACGCCTGCTAATTGTTTCTCGATTGTCATCCTTACGTCCTCTTAGGAGGAGTCTTTCGATTAACACCTCATCAGGAACTTCCAGATCGATCGCATAATCGCAAGTTTGATTTAACTGGGCTAACAAATCAGTTAAGAAAGAGGCTTGGCTGACATTGCGGGGGAAACCGTCTAAAATCCAACCGCGTTGGGTATCGGGTTGACTCAGACGTTCCTGGATTAAATCCAGAATCAACTCATCAGGAACTAACTCCCCCCGATCCATATAAGACTGAGCTTTAGCACCGAGAGGAGTTGAATTAGCGATCGCCGCACGTAAAATATCACCGGTAGAAATATGTGGGATATTCAATGAAGCTGCTAAGAGTTGAGCTTGGGTTCCTTTTCCTGCTCCGGGGGGGCCTAAAAAGATTAATCTTTTCATTCGTTTGTTGTTCTTTGTCCTTTTTGGTTTTTTAGGGGGTTGGTCATTATTTCATTGTTCTTTGTGTTTTTTTACTGGCTTGGTCATTAGTTAATTTTTTATCCAATACTTATTGGACAACTAACAACATACAACCAACAAATAATAACCAACAACATACAACCAATAACCAACTCCTAACTGTTTTACTGTTTAACCATACCTTCGTAGCGTTGAGAAATCACATAAGTCTGAATTTGCTTGGCTGTGTCAATTGCCACACCCACCAAAATCAGTAAAGATGTTGCTCCCAATCCTCGAAATGTGGTGACTTTAGTAGCACTTTCCACAGCCGTCGGTACAACAGCTACCAATCCCAAGAAAATTGCTCCCAAAAACGTTAGTCGATTCAAAACCCTTTCTACATAATCACTGGTTGCCTTTCCTGGACGAATACCTGGAATACTTGCTCCCATTTTCTTGAGATTTTGGGACATATCAACTGGGTTAACAATCAGGGATGAGTAGAAATAGCTGAAGAAGACAATCAAAACTAAATAGACCAAGGCATACAACCAAGGAGTTGGCCCGCTAGGATTTAGATAATTTGAAACCTGAGCCAATGTTTTGCTAACGCCTGCTAAAAATTGATTACTTCCTTCACCACCAGTGAAGCCAGCCAAAGATTGTGGTAAAAACAAGACAGCCGAGGCAAAGATAATCGGCATCACACCACCTTGATTTAGTCGTAACGGCAGATAACTAGTACGTTCTCGGTATAGTCGTTTTCCCACTTGCCGTCGAGCTGAGATAATGGGGATGCGACGGGTTCCTTCTTGGACAAAGACGATCCCGACAATCATTACCAAGAAAACGATCAACAGAAGTACTACTTTCCCCACCATTTCTCTACCACCTGTTTGAGCCAGTTCAATAGTTTGACCCAAAGTGCGAGGCAAAGATGCCACAATATTGAGGAAAATTAATAGAGAAGCTCCATTTCCAATACCTCGCTCCGTAATTAACTCCGACACCCACATGACAAACATAGAGCCTGCGGTAAGAGCCAATATAGTTTCGATCGCAAATACTATACCAGGAGCATTAGCATAGTTCTGAAGCCAGAGAGCGATCCCAATACTTTGGACTACAGCCCAACCAACAGAGACATAACGGGTAATCTGAGAAATTTTCCGTCTGCCTGCTTCTCCTTCATTCTTCTGTAAATTTTCCAGAGAGGGCAGGGCGGCTGTGAGAAGTTGGAGAATGATTGAAGCATTAATATAGGGTAAAATTCCCAGAGCAAAAATCCCCAATGCCGAAATACCGCCACCGGAAAAAATATCTAAAAATCCGATAATTGGGCTATTTTGCACATCTTGTGAAAACTTGGCTCTGTCAATTCCGGGTACTGGCAAATAGATCCCGAAGCGAGCTACAATCAACAGACCAACAGTGACAAGCAGCCGACCTCTAAGGCCAGCAGCTTGTGCCATCTGCATAAATGTTTCTTGAGCGGTTGGGGTTTTATCTCGACTAACGACCATAAGGGGCTACCTAAAAGAGGATGGGGGATGATGATGGGAAGAAAAGCGACTTGTTTACCCCTGTAAAGCTTTTAAGCATTAACTACTTCACAACTACCACCAGCAGCCTCTATTTTTTTGCGGGCACCAGCCGTGAAGGCAGCGGCTTTAACGCTTAAGGGTGTGGTCAGCTCCCCATCACCTAACATTTTCAAGGGTCCATCGTTAGTTGTGACAATACCTGCCTCCATCAATGAGGCCAAAGTTACCTCTGTATTGGCAGGTAGCGATCGCAACTTACCTACGTTGATTGTAGTGTAATGTTTTCGATTGATGACAGTAAAGTGCTTTAGCTTGGGCAGACGGCGATACAAGGGCATTTGACCACCTTCAAATCCTGGTCTTGTGCTGCCACCTGACCGAGATTTTTGCCCCCGCATCCCTTTCCCGCTACTAGCGCCTTGACCAGCGCTGATCCCACGTCCGAGGCGACGTTTGCGTTTTTTTGACCCTTTTTGGGGTGCTAGATCGTGTAGTCTCATAATTGGTTGTTGGTTGTTGGTTGTTGGTTATAAGTCATTGGTTATTGGTTGTTGGTCATTGGTTGTTGGTCATTGGTTATTGGTTGTTGCTTTTAAACAAAAGACTAAGGACTAATGACTAATTGGTCATTGGTATGTAATTGCTCCTCTTGCCACTTCTTTGTTGTTGCTTGCCGTCTCTTGATTTTTGGCAAACAACTAATCAAAAAACAATCCAAAACTAACAACAAATAACTCACAACAACTAACCGTATAATCTATCAACAGGTACGCCTCTTTCTTCGGCTACTTCCGCAAAAGTCCTTAGAGAATCAAGAGCATTAATTGCAGCTCTTGCATTGTTCAATGGATTATTTGAACCAAGTTGTTTTGCCAAGATATTGCGAACTCCTGCCAATTCCAACACTGTTCGTACTGCGCCACCCGCAATTACGCCTGTTCCTGGTGAAGCTGGTCTAACCATGACTTTTGCACCAACAGCCATCCCGCTGGATGGATGAGGAATGGAATTAGATTTAGTCAAAGGAACATCGATTAATTGCTTTTTGGCATCAGCAACGCCTTTCCGTACTGCACCAATGACATCGCTGGCTTTGCCAACGCCAACACCAACTTGACCGCGCTCGTTACCAACAACGATAATAGCTCGGAAGCTCAATTTTTTACCGCCCTTAACGACTTTGCTAACCCGGCGAATTTGGATTACCCGTTCTTGCCATGTCGTTTCTTTTTCTTTAGCTCTGCTTGTTTTGCGACGATTTGTCATAGTATTTGCTAATTGCTAATTGCTAATTGCTAATTGCTAATTGCTAGTTGTTCATTAACTATTAATCATAGCTCCTAGCCCCTAGCCCCTATTTCCCAGTCCTTAGTCCCTAGTCTCTAATCCCTAAAAATCAAGGCCAGCTTCGCGAGCAGCTTCGGCAAGGGATTTGACTCGACCATGGTAAATGTTACCACCGCGATCGAATACTACCTTAGAGATACCTTTAGCGATCGCTCTTTGGGCGATAAGCTTGCCCACGGCGGCTGATGATTCACAGGTTGCGCCAGATTTTAATTCTGGCTTGAGATCTGTGTCTACTGTGGAAGCAGCAGCTAGGGTATGTTGGAGATTATCATCAATAATCTGGGCGTAAATATGTTGATTGGAGCGAAAGACTGCTAAACGAGGTCTTTCTGCTGTTCCTTCCACCTTGCGACGTATCCTGCGATGTCTCCGGCGCACTGATTGTTTACGAGTAGACTTCATTTTTACTTCTTACCTGATTTACCAACTTTACGTCTGACAACTTCTCCGGCATAGCGGATACCTTTGCCTTTATAGACTTCTGGTGGGCGGACAGCACGAATGCGGGCTGCAGTATTACCGACAACTTCTTTATCGATGCCACTAACAACCACATTGGTATTGTTTTCAACTGCCACTTGGATACCTTCTGGAGGGACAATTTCCACAGGTTTGCTGTAACCAACATTAAGAATCAGATTCCGACCTTGAACTTGGGCGCGATAGCCAACGCCCTGAATTTCCAATCGTTTCTGAAATCCTGTGGAAACTCCTTCCACCATGTTGGCGACTAAGGTGCGAGATAAACCATGGCGTTGACGGGATACTCTCGATTCATCCCGGCGCAATACTTGTAACTGTGCCCCTTCTTGTTCAACCGAAACTTGCTCTGGCAAAAGCCGTTGCAGCTCTCCTTTTGGCCCTTTGACCAAAATTTCTTGACCGTTAATACTAACGGTTACTTTATTGGGAATGTCTATAGGGCGCTTGCCAATCCGCGACATTACTTCAATTCTCCTTCTGTATTTTTGAGTTTTGAGGAACGAGTTTTCAGGAATGAGTTTTGAGGAATGAGTTTTCAGTTTATTAATGGTAAATTATACCTTTAGCCTCTAACCTCTAGCCTTTACCTCTAACCTCTAGCCTCTTACCTCTTTTACCAGATGTAGCAAAGGACTTCTCCGCCAACTCCCTGACGGCGGGCTTCTCTATCTGTCATGATGCCACTAGAGGTAGAGACGATCGCAATGCCAATGCCACCCATAACTTTAGGGAGTTCTTTACGGTTTTTATAAACCCGCAATCCTGGTCTGCTGACACGCTTTAATGCTCTGATAATTGGTTGGCGGTTTTTGCCTTTGTATTTCAGAGATAGGACGAGGTGTTTTTGGATACCTTCACCTGTTTCCTCAAAATCAGCAATAAATCCTTCCTCTTTCAAAACTCTTGCAATAGAGCGAGTCATTTTAGTCGAGGGTATGTTGGTTGTTTGATGCCGTACCAAGCACGCATTCCGAATGCGGGTCAGCATATCTGAAATTGTATCGTTTGCTGGCATTAGTTCTTTCCTATTAGAGCTTTAGTTTTCCCGGAATGGCATTCCCATTTCTTTGAGTAAAGCGCGACCTTCTTCATCTGTCTTTGCTGTTGTAATTATGGAAATATCCATACCACGAATTTGATCGATACTGTCGTACTCTACTTCAGGAAAAATAAGTTGCTCTCGAATGCCAAGGGTATAGTTTCCTCTGCCATCGAAGCTTTTGGGACTGACTCCCCGGAAATCCCGAATTCTAGGTAGCGCCAAGTTAATTAAGCGATCGAGAAAAGAGTACATTCGATCCGATCGTAAGGTAACCATCATCCCCACAGGCATTCCTTCGCGAATTTTAAATCCGGCGATCGCTTTTTTAGCTCTGGTTACCACTGGTTTTTGTCCGGTGATGACTGCCAGTTCGCTCAAAGATGACTCCAGCGCTTTGGCATTCTGAGATGCTTCTCCCAAACCTCGGTTTACGGTAATTTTAACTACTTTGGGAACTTGATGGATGTTTGTGTAGTTAAATTGCTCTTTGAGTTTGGGTACTATGGTTTCTTGATAGAGAGTTTTCAGTCGTCCTGTCATGGTTTTTGTCCTTTTTTACCCTGGGCTTGGTCAGGGGCTTGTTCTTGATTATTGATTATTTGTGCTTGTTTGTTATTACTTGTTAACGATTGCGTTCGATTTTTATTGGTTGTCAGTAGAGTTTTAACAATCAAGCTTCTCCCCAGACCTGCAAACAGAAAACGAATCATCCCTAACCAATAACAAGAAAACATCACAAATTAATCAATAATTTCACCCGTTTTTTTCAGCATCCGTACCTTACGACCATCTTTGTCAAAGGTGTAACAGATCCGGCTAGCAATTTTTTGCTTATTGGAATAAAGCATAACGTTGGAACTGTGAATTGGCGCTTCAAAAGTGGTAATTTGACCGCTTTCACCTTCTTGTTGAGGCTTAACGTGCTTAGTTCTCACGTTGACACCTTTAACAATCACCATACTTTTCTTAGGTAAAGTTTTCAGGATTTCTCCTACTTTGCCTTTATCTTGTCCAGAAATCACTTGCACTGTGTCACCTTTGCGGACGTGCATTTTCTGATTCGTGCTGGGATTATTCTTGCCCTTAAATTGAGTTGTCATCAGATTACCTCCGGTGCCAGGGAAACAATTTTGGTGAAGTTTTTATCTCGTAGTTCCCGCGCTACTGGGCCAAAAACGCGGGTTCCTCTGGGGTTGCCATCAGCATTGACGATCACGGCTGCGTTATCGTCGAAACGAATACTCATACCGCTGTCTCTTCGCAAACCCTTGCGAGTACGAACGATCACAGCTCTAACCACATCTGATTTTTTGATTGCCATGTTGGGGATAGCATCTTTAACCACAGCAATAATTACATCACCTACACTGCCATACGTGCGGTTGCCTGCTCCCAAAACACGGATGCACATTAGTTTACGGGCACCGCTATTGTCGGCAACGTTTAGGTAAGTTTCTTGTTGAATCACGTCCCACCTCCATGAGAAAGTTTTGAGTTATCTTTGTTGTTCATTCTTGGTTGTTCGTTATTGCTTGTTTCTTAACTTAACAAATAACAGACAACAAATAACCCAATTCTATTAATCTGAATTCTGACCGATTATTTCAGCTACTATCCAGCGCTTTGTTTTGCTCAGGGGTCTAGTTTCCTGAATCCGAACGCGATCGCCCTCTTTGCATTTATTTTCTTCGTCGTGGGCTTTGTATCGCTTGGTTTTGACGACAATTTTTCCGTATTTGGGGTGGGGAGAGCGGTTTTCCACAGCCACAACTACGGTTTTATTCATTTTGTCGCTCACTACCAGACCAACTCGTTCTTTTACTGCCATCGGTGTCTGCTCCTATTCTTGAGTGTCGGATTGTGACTCATCTGAAGCTGGGGCATCCACAGATTTGTCTTGTTCCTGCGATGTTTGAGCATCAGTTGAGGATGATTCCTGAGCTGCTTTAGTCGCAACCAGTTTACGTTCTCCCAATACTGTCATCATCTGACCGATTTTATGGCGTAGATGCTTGAACTGATGCGTTTTTTCCAATCTTCGGGTGGCTTTTTGCATCCGTAATTGAAACAACTCGCGTTTGGCAGCTAATATTTCATCGGTTAATTCTTGGTCGCTTAACTTTCTAGCGTCTTGTATCTTGGGCAGAGCCATAACTTATACCTGTTCCCCTTCTCGGGTAATGAACTTGGTGTGAATGGGTAATTTATTAGAGGCTAAACGCATCGCTTCGCGAGCAATTTCTTCTGTAACTCCGGCAATTTCAAAGAGGATTCGACCTGGTTTAACTACTGCTACCCAAAACTCTGGAGAGCCTTTACCTGAACCCATCCGGGTTTCAGCAGGGCGCATAGTGACAGGTTTGTCAGGAAAAATGCGAATCCAGATTTGACCGCCTCTCCGGATATAGCGAGTCATTGCCCGACGAGAAGCTTCAATCTGACGAGAGGTAATCCAGGATGGCTCTATGGCTTGTAATCCAAATTCACCAAAGCTCAGGGTGTTGCCTCGATTTGCTAAACCGGACATTCTCCCGCGTTGCTGTTTGCGAAATTTTGTTCTTCTAGGACTTAACATGGTTGTTTGCTGTTGGTTGTTGGTTGTTTGTTGTTGATTGTCTGTTGCTGGCTGTTGGTTTTCTGTTGTTTGTTTTCTGTTGGTTGTTGCTTATACAACTTATAACTAACAACTTATAACTAACAACTCATAACTAACAACTCATAACTAACAACTCATAATTATTCATTTGAACGATCTTCAAATTGTTGGCGACGGCGTTGTTGACGGCGACGGGGTTGAGCTACTGTAGGAGCTGGTATTTCTTCTTGACCGGGAATGATTTCTCCTTTGAAGATCCAGACTTTTACGCCTAGAATTCCGTAGATAGTTTTGGCTGTCCGACAAGAATAGTCAATATCGGCTCTCAGCGTGTGTAAAGGCACTCTTCCTTCACGCACCCACTCGGTTCGAGCAATTTCTGCTCCATTTAACCTGCCGCCAACTTGAACTTTGATCCCTTTGACATCGGCTTTTTGGGCACGCTGGATCGCTTGACGGACTACTCTTCTGAAGGATACTCTTCGCTCTAACTGTTGGGCGATGTATTCGGCAATCAGTTCTGCATCCGCGTCTACTCGTGCTACTTCAACAACGTTGATGCGGATTTGACGATTTCCGCCTAGGGCTTGTTGAAGACCTACTCGTAACTCTTCGATGCCTTTCCCGCCACGACCAACGACAACACCGGGTCTGGCAGTGTGAATTTCGAGATCGATTTGGTCTGCTTTCCGTTCGATCCGAATATTGGAAAGCCCAGCGTTACTTAGGTTTTTGTTAACGTAACCTCTAATTTTGTGGTCTTCTTTGAGAACTTCCGGGTAGCGATTGCTGTCAGCATACCAACAAGATTTATGTTCTTGAGTTATGCCCAGTCTGAAACCAATTGGATTTATTTTTTGTCCCACGAATCTTTCCTTGTTAGTTGTTTGTTGTTGGTTGTTGGTTGTTGGTTGTTGGTTGTTTGGTATTGGTCTTTTTTTGACTAATAACTTCTGAACTGGTAACTGATAACTAACAACACCAATGACTATTCATCAACCTCTGGGGAAACAGCCACGGTAATATGACATGTTGGCTTCCGAATCTGATAGGCTCGACCTTGCGCTCTTGGTCGATAGCGTTTTAAGCTCGGTCCCATGTCGGCATAAGCTTGACTAATGACTAGCTTGGCGGGATCTAGACCTTCGTTGTGTTCGGCATTAGCTACTGCTGAACGAAGGACTTTTAACACGGGATCGCAAGCCCGGTAAGGCATAAATTCTAAAACGATCAGGGCTTCTCGGTAAGAACGTCCGCGAATCTGATCGAGAACCCGCCTTACTTTAAAGGGGGACATGCGAATGTATTTTGCGATCGCTTTGGTTTCTACTCTAGTATCTATTGCCATAGTGTTTTTTTTTCTAGTTGCGCTCGGAGCAAGAGGTGAGAGGTGACAGGTTAGGGCTATATAAAGGTTTTTGGGGATGAGAATTAGCTATTCCCGATTCAGGTAGCTATTAATTAACCATTGACCATTATCTACTTCTCTGCTCAAGTGATTCTTGCCCTCTTCTCCTAACGACCGCCTTTGCGATCGCCTTTGGCATGTCCCCGAAATGTCCGAGTGGGAGCAAATTCACCTAATTTATGTCCGACCATTTGTTCGCTAATAAAGATCGGGACGTGAGTTCGTCCATTATGAACGGCGATGGTATGACCTACCATCATGGGTAAAATGGTGGAGGCTCTTGACCAGGTTTTGATTACCTGTTTTTCGCCTCTATCGTTCAATTTTTCAATCTTACTGAGAAGACTGTCAGCGATAAACGGACCTTTTTTAAGAGAACGACCCATAATTGTTCTTCGTTGTTGGTTGTTAGTTGTTGGTTGTTGGTTGTTGGTTGTTGGTTGTTGGTTGTTGGTTGTTAGCTCTACAGTCAATAATCGACTTTTGATTGTATTTGTTGATTGTTTAAGTCCAAATAACGAACAACCAACCACACGTAACAAATAACCAACTCCAAATTTAAGACTGCCTACCGCCCCGTCCTCGTTTCGAGGATTTACGCCGCCGTCGGACGATGAGGGCATTGCTGGCTTTCTTGCGTTTGCGAGTTTTGGCTCCCAATGCTGGCTTACCCCAAGGAGTCACAGGGCCTGAGCGACCAATCGGCGCTCTTCCTTCTCCACCTCCATGAGGGTGATCTACTGGGTTCATGACGCTTCCTCTCACCGAGGGGCGACGACCTAAATGGCGGTTACGTCCTGCTTTGCCTAAGCTGAGGTTTCGGTCATCAATGTTCCCGACTTGTCCGATGGTGGCGTAGCATTCGCGACGTACCATCCGGACTTCTGTGGATGGCAGTTTGAGGGTAACGTAGTTACCTTCTTTGGCGACGACTTGAGCAACTGCACCAGCTGCGCGTACTATTTGTCCACCTTTTCCTGGTGTGAGTTCGACGTTGTGAACGCTAGTACCCAGGGGAATATTGCTGAGGGGCAAGGCATTGCCTGTTTCGATCGGAGATTCTGGCCCGGATATAATTGTCGCTCCTACCGCTAACCCGGCGGGATGAATAATGTAGCGTTTTTCTCCGTCTTGATAGTAAACTAGGGCAATTCTGGCATTCCGGTTCGGATCGTACTCGATCGTAGCGATTTTGCCGGGAATGTTGTGTTTATTGCGCCGGAAGTCGATGATGCGGTAGAGGCGTTTGTGTCCGCCACCGCGACGACGACTGGTGATCACACCGCGATTATTGCGGCCTTTGTCCCTATGCTTGAAGTGGGTTAGTGATTTTTCTGGTTCGCTCCGGGTAATTTCGGCAAAATCTGAGATAACTGCTTGACGAGTACCGGGAGTGTAGGGTCGAAATGAACGTGTGCCCATAAAAATATCCTTGGTTGCTTGTTATTTGTTATTTGTTATTCGTTATTTGTTATTTGTTATTTGCTCGACAATAACTAACAACTAATAACAAATTACAAACAGGAAAATAGCCTTTTATACTTCTGGGAATAGAGTGATGGAGTCTCCCTGTGCTAGAGTGACGATCGCTCTTTTATATTGGGGCTTGAATCCGATAAATTTGCCCACTCTCCGCTTTTTGCGAGGCGGACGCATGGTGTTTACCCCGATAACTTTGACATCAAATAGGCTTTCGATTGCCGCTTTAATTTCTGGTTTGGTGGCTTTGGTAACTACGTTAAAGACATATTTGTTATCTTCTAACAATATGGTTGCCTTTTCTGTGACGATTGGCTCCAATACCAGATCGGCTAGGTCGCAGGGATTATATTGAATCGCCATAAACCTCCTGAATTTTGTTAAGAGCGGTGTTAGTTGTGACGATTTTGTCAGCATTTAGCAGATCGTAAATACTTAACTTATCTGCATAAATTAACTTGACTTTTGCCATGTTTCGTACTGACAGGTAGACCATTTCTGCTGCTTCAGGTAGGATCAGGAGAACTTTCGCATCCCGATCTATTCCCCAACGCGCGATCGCATCTGCAAATTCTTTGGTCTTGGGGCGTTCCAGTTGTGAGGCAAAATCCTCTACCACAATCAAATCATCGACGCGACTCATCAGTGCTGTTCTCAGCGCCAATCGCCGCTCTTTCCGATTCATTTTGAGGTTAAAGTCTCTGGGTTTTGGTCCAAAGATGACACCGCCACCGCGCCATAGTGGGGAACGGTTCGATCCAGCACGAGCGCGACCAGTTCCTTTTTGCCGCCAAGGTTTCCGTCCCCCACCACGGACTTCGGAGCGGGTTTTTGTGGATGCTGTTCCTTGACGAGCATTGGTCATTTGTCTCACTAATGCTCGGTGAACTATATGTTTGGCATTCTCTTCTTTAGCTACTCGCAATTCGATTGTCGCCGAGGCGACTTCTTCTCCTTGCCAGTTTCGCACCACACAATTAACCATAGTTTTTAGTCTTTAGTTGTTAGTTGTTGGTTGGTTGGTTGTTGTTGGTTGCTTGTTATTTGTTGTTGGTTGTTTGTTGTTTGTCTCCTCACAAATAACTAATCACAAATGACAAATCACCAGTCCCGATTAACGCCCTACTTTGTTAGTTGGGGCAATGCTTAAGAGCATTCCGGGTTTGCCAGGAACGGCTCCTTTGATCAGGATCAAGTTTCGGTCTAAGTCTATCCGCACTACTTGCAGCTTCCGGATTGTTGTTCTGGTTCCGCCATAACGACCTGCCATTCTTTTTCCTGGGAAGGTGCGACCTGGTGTTGTCCCTGCTCCGGTAGAACCGGGGAGGCGATGGTTTTTAGAACCGTGTGCCATGGGGCCGCGCTTAAAGTTGTGACGCTTTTGATAGCCTGCAAATCCACGACCAATACTGGTTCCTGTGACATCAACAATTTGACCAGCACTAAAAATATCTACTTTGACTTGTCCGCCTAGTTCAAATTCTGCGCTGTTATCTAAGCGATATTCCCGCAGGTGGCGTAATGGAGGGGCACTAGACTTGGCTAGATGTCCCATTTCTGGCTTGTTGAGTGCCTTGGGTTTTACTTCTTCATAACCAACCTGAATGGCTGTGTAGCCATCGGTTTGTTTGGTTTTAATTTGGGTGACGGTGCATGGACCTGCTTGAACGACGGTGACAGGAATTGCTCTTCCTTCCTCGTCGAAGACTTGGGTCATGCCGAGTTTGGTGCCGAGGATACCGAGCGACACTGGTTTCTCCTTTTTAGACGTTACAGTGAGGCGAGATTGGCAGTGACTCGATCGCGAATCCGCCCTACCTCACAATTTTGTTCATTCTGACTTCAGGGTAAATACACTCTCCCACTGGGAAAGGAACTGCCTTCTTATCGCCTTTTAAGACTTGAATAGCCAGATGTTAACTTTTGCGATCAGTTAGTTTTGGCTAACTGTGTCGCCTTTCTTCTTCCGGACTTAAGTCGCGAACTCTTCAATGTTGCTACTCAGTATCCTTCGGAGGCGAAATGGAATTAACGTGATTTGGTCACAATCGTTCAGTATAAACTATTGGGCGGTACATGTCTAGTATTTTTTTGAGCAGGAAGGATTTTCCAGGACTGTGACAGCCCATATATCATGTTTGGCTGTTTTAGTCAATGCCCCGTAGAGTTCAACGGTTTGAATATTATCTGATTCTATTTCTCTTTCTATCTGTAGGGGCGTTAGCGAAGCGTGGCACCAGCCTAGCATTCGGGCGATCAATTTTCAGGTTTGCTGAAATTTTATTTTCCGATGAATTGGGAAGATGAGGATCTGTTTCTATCTCGTTGCAGGGCGAAGCATTTGGATTCAAAATCTCGGTTTACCGCCATAGGTTATCGCCCAAATGCTTCGCCCCTACTGATTGATTTTGGCTATTCGAGTTTGTTGGTGAATGCAATAATGGCGAAGTAGATGAATTGATGAAACCAGCCATCACCGTATTAAAAGATAACCGATAAGAGGTTATTCACTGAAGTGACTACTACTAGCAGTGGGCGTTTGGTTACGGTGGTGAGAGGTTGGAGAAATATTAAGAACTGTAAATTGTCAAGTTTTGTAAAGAACTGCGAAACTTCTGAGAATACCCCAGATAACTGATTATCTGGGAAAAATCGCCGTGAATTGTCAAGTTTTGTAAAGAATTGCGAAACTTCTGAGAATTCCCCAGATGACTCAATAGCACATCATATAAGCAGGAATTCACCATGAGTAATTTACTTTCCGCACTCACTGCTGAGGGTGAAGGATATGGATACAAAATCTTTGGTTTGAGTCAGAGGTTATCCCCCATATCCTTCACCCCTACAACCTCCTCCCCTCTCCCAATCAAGAGGGCGAGTCAATTAAGGTTGTTTGTGAGTGCCAAAGATAATCGTAGCGACTCGCCCCTACAGTCCCCACTCACGACTGGGATTGTCTTCATTGACTCCAATATCGACGACTATCAAACCCTCCTCGCTGGTGTGAAACCTGGGTTAGAAGTGGTGCTGTTGGATGGGAATCGGGATGGAATTGTCCAAATTACTGAAGTTTTGCAGAAACACCGTGGCTTGTTGAGTTTGCATATTGTCGCTCATGGTAAAGTAGGTGGTTTGTGGTTAGGAAGTGGATTTTTTAGCAACAATACTTTTGACCAATATATTAATGATGTGGCATCTTGGCGGACTGCTTTAGCGCCGGATGGGGATATTCTGCTGTATGGATGTAATGTCGCTGCTGGGGAGACGGGGCGAGAATTTGTCCAGCGGTTGAGTGAGTTAACGGGGGCTGATGTGGCGGCTTCCGATGACTTGACGGGGAGTGCAGAGTTGGGGGGTGATTGGGATTTGGAGGTGCAGGTTGGGGATATTGAGGCGGCTTTGGCGTTTCGGGTGGAGGTGATGGAGGATTATGGTGGGGTGCTTTCCAAGACAAGGACTGTTTCTTTCGCTCGCCCTAACCCATCCATACCCACTGCCGATCAATTAGTTTTTGAAGGAAGCACCAACACTGACATACCAATTAAAATCCACCTTAGTCACGGTGGTAACAAAAGGTCTATAACAGTGCCGATTTATATTGACCCTAGGAGCACAGCCACCCTCAATGAAGATTACACCCTTTCCCAGACTTCTGTCAGATTCCCTGCATTTGTCTCAAACAAAAACCGCGATCAATATGTTAATCTCACTATCAAGCCTGACGATATGCCTGAGAATAATGAAACAATTGTTCTCAGGCTTGGTGAACCGGAGACAAAAGGACAAGGACCAAATCCTAGTATAGGGGAACTCCCTCAAGCCGTAATTACCATCGCCGCTAACGATCCAATTTCTTATGGATTTATAGATGGTGATAGTGGCAACAATATTCTCTGGACCAAGTACACTAACAATACAATCAATGGCGGTGCAGGGAATGACACAATTTACGGTGGTACTGGTAACGATTTAATTGATGGTGGTGCTGATAACGATACTATCTACGGCAATCAAGGGAATAACACTATCTATGGTGGTACTGGCAATGACGTAATTAACTCTGGTAATGGCAATGACGTAATTGATGGTGGTGCTGATGACGATATCATCTACGGCGGTGGGGGTAATAACATTATCAATGGTGGCACTGGCAATGATACCATTTTCTCAGATTATGGCAAAGATATTATCAACGGTGGTGATGGAAACGATACCATCTATTCTGCTACTGGAAATGATTGTATTACTGGTGGTGCTGGAAACGATATCATCTACGCTGGTGCTGGTGATGACCTAATTAATGGTGGTATTGGCGACGATATCCTCTGGTTAGGTGGTGGTCGAGATACCGTTATCCTAGAAAGTGCCAATGGAACCGATACCATCAACGGTTTCCAACTCGGTCAAACTACCTTCCATCTTGGTGCAGGCTTAAACGCAAATAATCTGACTTTTTCTGATACAACCAATGGTGCAGCAATTGATGCAGGAATCGTTCGCATCGCTGTGGTAAGTGGGACTCAAGCTAGTGTAATTCAAAACAATCTCGCCACTATCTTTATCTAATTGCAACACGCAGAAGTTGGCGT
>DOIX01000242.1:15886-28450 GCA_003511885.1 Cyanobacteria bacterium UBA11153 | reverse complement strand
ATAGCAATCCTAAATCATTTGTGGCAATGCCTGAAAACTGCGATCCTTGCTCTGAGTGGGTTTCAAGCCGCGCACTTGTTACAACTCATTTAGGATTGCTATATAAATATTGTAAATATTTATATAGCGTTGATACAGACTTACCATCCAGGTTTGGTAGTGCTTGCTGAGTTCCTAATTGCTCATACCTCTGAATCCAGGGTTTTAGTCCTGGCGCTGTCCATAAATTTAGACCTAAAATTTCTACGGCAACCAAAAATCTGGGAAGAAACTTTTCCCTACATCCCGCACAGTCTTATTAATCATCCGCGCTACCTGAATATGTGGTTCATCAGCCTCAACCGGGATAATGTTAGCCTTATTCCCAAATCCCAATTGCTCAATTACCAAATTTGCTGCCTCCAAACCCGTCACATACGCCTTTTCCTGTGACCAAGATCCGTGATTGCTAACAATCCAATCTCCACTCATAAAAACATTGTCAATACTAGTTTTGGCTTTGAGTAAATATTGATAGCTACCTGGAGCAAAGTGCGTCACTCCCTGATGTACGCGAATGACGGCACTATCAATGACTTTTGCCTCTTTAAACTCTGGTACGCAAGTGGATAAATCTCGGTGAACTTTGGCGACAATTCCATCGTCACTCATCGCTAATAATTGATTAGCATGGTAAAAATCAGCCTCAATTACACTTCCTGCTTCCTCAGCATATTCATCGTGCAAAGCATTAAGATCGAAAAATGTCCAACCTGTAGTGGGATCGAAACCAAAACAGGCATTAGAAGGATGGCGAATCTTAATTTTGCGGTCAAACCATAGCCGCGTCGCTAAAACATCAATTCCACCCAAGTTCCTTAAATTACGGAATTCTGGATAAGATTGTAAACTGCTACTACCGCTGACAATCTTTTTCATTCCACTAACACTAACAGCAGAAATTACCGCATCGGCTGGAAAGACTTCATCCCCGCAAACTACTCCTTTTGCTTTGCCACTATCATCCAGCAAAATATTATTAACTCGTTTATTAGTTAAAACTCTGCCTCCTGCTTTTTCAATCCTTTCTACCCAAGGCTGAAAAATTTTTTCTCCCACAGTACCTCGAGACCAAACCACATCAAAGTCTGGTTGATGAGCCAAAATAAAATAATAAAGCATTCCCAAAGCAGCCGCCGCCGAACATTGCTCTCCCGGTGCAAACAATCCCACTAATAACATGGGTTCAAAAGACTCTTTATAAAGTCTGGCTGAAACCCCAAACTGTTTAAATAATTCCCGTGCAGTTACCTTGTCATAGCGTTGCCATGCTTCATCAGAATTATCGAAATCAACGATAGTATATATCAGAGGCAAAGCCGAAAGTCTATCGATTAAATGTAAGCGTTTAAATTCTGGATAAATAAACGTACCTATTGGTGTTGGAAGTCTCAATTCATTTTGAAAAATAGGAGATTCTGCCTCTAATCCAGCAGGTGAATATTGAGAGGAACGAGTAAAACGGGTAAAGGGTTTTAAACCTAATTCTCGCACCAAACTAAAAATATTTTGGTACGGATACCAAAAACCATGAATTCCCCCTTCTACGGAACGCCCGCCAGGAGTTTTCCAGCCTGCAACTAAACCACCAGGATAGGGGGCAGCTTCTAATAAAGTAACATCATAGCCTTGTTGAGCCAGGTGGTAGGTTGCACCTAATCCCGCCCATCCTGCACCGACGACAACTACCCGTTTTTGTCCTGATATTTCTGACATCCTGTACCTCGTGAGTTTCTTTCTTTAGGATGCCACAATTGAGAGCAATTTAGGAAGAGAGGGTGACTAGGTATCTAATTATAGTAACAATATAAATAGGTAATAGAACATCAAGAATAGTCAATAGATCTGAGATATATAACGATCTAACTTTTCCGTTTTCGTAGCAGTTAGCACAAGGAAAAAATCGAAATAGCCAAAGCGGCTGATTGCATTTATTACAAGTAATGAAAGCCAGCTCCAAATTACCAGAATTAAATATAGTGCAGGAGTAAACAGTAAATTTGGTTTAATTGCCTCAACCCAACTGGAAAAACCCTCAATATTGACATTTGCGATCGCAACCGACAATGTTATAGTCTTAAATGGTAAAGATTCCAGGGATTATCCCTCCACTGACACAACTGATTCTCACCATGCTCAAAGCCGGAATTGTCGGATTGCCCAATGTCGGTAAATCCACTTTATTTAACGCCCTAGTAGCCAATGCCAAAGCCGATGCTGCTAATTTTCCCTTCTGTACAATTGAGCCAAATGTCGGTATTGTAGCCGTTCCCGATGAGCGATTGCAAGTTCTCGCCAAACTGTCTAACTCTCAACAAATTGTCCCCACTCGAATCGAATTTGTCGATATTGCTGGATTAGTTAAAGGCGCTAGTAAAGGTGAAGGATTGGGCAACCAATTTTTAGCCAATATTCGCGAAGTTGATGCCATCGTCCACGTTGTCCGCTGTTTTGATAATGATGACATTATCCATGTTTCTGGTTCTATAGATCCCCTGCGAGATATCGAAGTAATTAATCTGGAATTAGCACTATCAGATTTGGCACAAGTTGAACGAAGATTAGATCGCACTCGCAAGCAAGCCCGTGGCAATAAAGATGTTCAAATTGAAGTTGATGCCCTAGAAAAATTGCTTGCTGCCTTAAACGCAGGTAAACCTGCACGACAGGTGAGTTTAAATGAAGAAGAAAAGGAATTAGTCAAGCCTTTAGGTTTATTAACTAGTAAGCCCACAATCTATGCCGCAAATGTTTCTGAAGATCATTTAGCAAGTGGCAATGAATGGGTAGAAGAAGTGCGAAAAATTGCCGCTCCAGAAAATGCCCAAGTTGTCATAGTTTCCGCTCAAGTAGAATCAGAACTTGTTGAATTATCCGATGAAGAAAAACTTGATTTCTTGCAATCTTTGGGCGTAGAAGAAGGAGGACTAAAATCCTTAATTCGCGCCACATATCAGCTTTTGGGATTGCGTACTTTCTTAACCACTGGTCCCAAAGAAACTCGGGCATGGACAATTACGTCTGGCATGAAAGCCCCTCAAGCGGCAGGTGCAATTCACTCAGATTTTGAGAAAGGATTTATCCGCGCTGAAACCATTGCCTATCATGACTTTGTGGCATCAGGCTCCAAGGCGGTAGCTAGGGAAAAAGGCGTATTGCGATCTGAGGGTAAAGAGTATGTGGTACAAGAGGGAGATGTAATGGAGTTTTTATTTAATGTTTAGTGTCTTTTTGTAAACAATCATTAAGCTGAGAGTAACCCGGTTTCTTTTGTGTCCACCGTGCTAGTTTCTTACCCTATTAACCCAGAAAAACCGGGATTCACAATTGTTTACAAACAGGTTCTTAGGTTCTGATTACAAGGAGTTGCAAGATGGATCTGATTAGTCTGATTGTTGCATGGCTCGTTACCTCCGTCAGTTTGTTTATCATTTCCAAACTGCCCACAGGTGTAGAAATTGACAGTTTTGAGAAAGCGATGTTCTCAGCCGCAGTTTTTGGGATTTTAAATGCTTTATTGCGTCCCATTTTAGGGTTCTTATCTTTCCCAATAACTTTCCTGACTTTTGGGCTATTTGCCATTATTTTGAATGGCATTATTTTCGGTTTAGCCGCTTATTTAGTTCAGGGATTCCGGCTGCGCTGGGGATTTTGGAGTGCTTTGATAGGAGCAGTTGCTCTCGGTATCATTAACTCCTTAATCTATAAGCTACTGGGAGTAGTTAGCTAGAGACTAGGGACTAGGGGCTAGGGAGTAGGAAATTAGCAATTCCCCATTCCCTATTCTCTATTGCCCATTCCCCATATTGAGATTTAATCCTCTACCCCAGCAAACTTATTAAACATGCCAGAAACGAAAGATAGAACAATTGATCCAAATAAAGCAGGCCAAAAACCATTCACATCAAAACCGGGAGTAAGATAACTCACCAGCGAGATAGAGATGGCATTAATTACCAACAAAAACAAACCCAAAGACAAAATAGTCAATGGCAATGTCAGGACAACCAGAATCGGTCGCACAATAGCATTGACAATCCCCATGATAGCAACTGCGATCGCCGCCGCAGAAAAACTACTAATCTCAATACCATGTACGACTTTAGACGTAACGATTAACGCCACAGCAGTCAGGAGCCAAGTTAACAAGAAATTTTTCATAACTTAAGCAGGAAAATTACCTACCTGCATTTTAGCGATTTTGGCGAATGGGGAATGAGGAGTAGGGAATAGCGATTAGCAATTCCCCCATTTCCCTAACTAGCAAGATGTTGAGGCGTTTGAGTTTGCAACAGAGAAACCAATTCAGAAATCCCCCGTTGTATATGTCGCGTTACCGTCATCGGGCTAACACCAATCTTCTTCGCAGCTTCCTTACGCGGCATATCCTGGAAAAATACTAACTCAAGGGCAGCCTGAGTCTTCTTCTCAAGCTTACTCATTGCACCTTCTAATTCCTGTCTCTCTTCTTCTAAATGCCGCAAATTTTGGTCGTGGGTATCTGGTATGACTTCTGCCAAAGTTAGAGGATTATCTACTAGTTGACCTACGCTAGCATCTAAACTTAAAGGCAGCCGATTTTGAGTTGCCGCTTTACTATTTTGCCACTCTTCTAGGGAGATCTTTAATGCCTCTGCAATCTCAGGATCTTTAGGCATACGTCCGAGTTGAGCATTCAACTTTTTGCTAACCCGTTGTCCTTCTTGCTGAAGTTCCTGCCAGCGGCGGGGAATCTTGACTACATTACCTTTATCCCGGAGAAAATGCAGCATCTCACCACGAATAAAAGGTACAGCAAAAGAACTAAATGCAGCACCTTGATTAGGATTAAATCTCTCAATTGCTCGAATTAACCCCAAGTAGCCCATTTGTACCAAATCTTCATAAGGTTCAGCACATTGTTGACTGACTCTATGGGCAATCTTCTTCACCAGCCCAGTATTTAACTTAACAATCTGATTGCGCAGATTAATAGAAGGATTATGGTAATAAGTAATAAAGAGTTCCATACCGCGAGCATCAGAAGAGTAAGTTACCATCATAAAAATCAATATCCGTAGAAACCTATTTAGTAAAAAGGCTTGCTATCAACCAGCCATCTTGAACTTATTGTCGGTCGAGAACAAGTCTTCAACCAGCGTCGTTTTACGGAAATGACAATATTTCCTTCTTGAAGTCTCCGCACAAACACGTAAAGGGAATGGGCAATGGCACAGCGGATGCCCAGATAGGGCTTGCTAAAACCCATACCCTAACCAAAAAACCCACACCAAAAACCTACCCTCATGAGAAGAATCCTGTCAGCAAACCCCAGATAGGGAGTGGGGGCGTGGGGAGAAAAAAATGTCTTCCTTGTCTCCCCTCTCCCTGCCCCCTGCTCTCCACTCCCTATCTCAGCATCCGCTGTGCCACTCCCTCCATAAAAATTTCAGTCAAAATAGAAGTAACGAGCTTAGTGCTTGTAAATTGTTGATAAATTTCTTTATTGAGTCTGATGAGTAACACAAGTAACTTTCGTGAAGCCATCCGCAATGCTCAAAGTCAATCCCTGATTGGCCCCAATGTCATTGCCAACGCCCTGCCATTTCTCGGTGGTGGATTAGTCTTAACTGCTGTAGGCTGTTACGGCGGTTTGGGTGTTATCCAAAGCAATCCAGGATTATTCATGACTACCTTCTGGGTAGCCATGATTGCGGAAATCGTCCTCTTCTTTGTCGCCCGTGGTATCGCGGAGAAAGGAAACAATAGTGCTGCTCTGCCTTTATTGGCGACTTACAGTCTCCTCTCTGGCTACACCCTCAGCGGCTTAGTTTATGTTGCCTTGGGGACTCACGGTGTTGGTATTCAAGGGATTGGCATTGCGGCTTTAAGCTGTGGCGTTACCTTTGTAGCTGCCCGTCAAGTTGGTTCTAAACTATCAGATCAAGACGGGATGGCATTAACCCAAACAGTACAACTTGGCATTATTGCCTTGTGTGTCGTAGTGGTTGCCCAGCTTCTCCTTTCTTTCTTTGGCATTTATACACCTAGTTGGCTGGAAATTGGCATTTCTGGTATCGGTGTGTTGCTATTTGTCGGTGCAGCAGTAGTTGATTTCTACATCCTGCCTCGCACCTACCGAAATGAGCAATATCTACCCGCTGCTTTGTCGATGTATCTTACTTACATCAACTTGTTTATCTTCATTTTGCGTCTCCTGATTGCGATTAATGGTCGGGATTAATTAAGAGTTGAATAGATAAGAAAAAGTAGGGGATGGAAAATCCGCCCCTACTTTTTCTCTGGGGGTAGATGCCCCGCTTAGATTTACAGCCTTTTTCATCTGGTGACAGCACATTATGATCGCAATTTTCTCAAATAGCGCTAGAGATGTACCCCCCAATCCCGCTTAGTAAGGGGAGAGCTGGAAGACTATCTGTAGCAAGTATTTAGGAAATTGGTACGATCGCTAGATAGAGATAGCCATAATAAAGCCATCTCTTGATTGAGATGGCTTCCACCAAAATTATCAAATTCTGAAGACCTGAGTTCGGAGTTCGCAGTTCGGAGTATGCGCTTCGCCCAGGCTACGCCAACGGTGTTTTCCCTTGACTTTTTTCATGATAGTTACCACGCATTGGGAGCGTAATATCGATTTCTTGCCTAAGAGATTCGATCTGAAAATACTGTAAAGCTCTTATTTACTGGCTTTCAGCTTCGGCTCTTTCGTCGAACTCAGGTCTGAAGGGATCAAAATCACAGATTCATATTCAGGCAAAACAGAGCTAGAATTCCATTAACCAGATAAAAAACACCCACAATTTTAATTTCCGACCAACCACTTAATTCCAAATGGTTATGAAAAGGTGACATTTTAAACAAGCGCTTGCCAATTCCATTGGCATCTTTGGTGGCCTTGTAATAAGCAACTTGAGCAATTACCGATAGAGACTCAATCAAGAAAAGTCCGCTAATCACAAACAAACACCAGAGGTTCTGACTCAACAATCCTACCGCAGCCAGTGCGCCTCCCAATGCTAGAGAACCCGTATCGCCCATAAATACTGTAGCGGGATGGCGATTGTGAGCGACAAAACCCAAACAACTGCCACTAAAACAGGCACAGAAAATCATCAAACCAGGTGCGGTTGGGGCAACAATAGCAGCAAGGGCTAATAATGCGATCGCACAAGTACCTCCTGCCAATCCATCCACCCCATCAGTCAGGTTAGTAGCATTACTTTCTGCTGCTAACACAAAGAGCGCCAAAGGCCAAAACATCGCACCCAAAGGTAACGCTATCCCAAAAGGCAAATTAACAGTCGTAATACTAGCGGGTTGAGTTGCTGCTAACCAGATACAAAACAACAATCCCACAGTAGTTTGCAGCGCCAATTTCATCCGGGGAGAAATACCTTTATTAGAGCGACGGCGGACAATTTGCCAATCATCCAACCAACCAATTGCACCATAAGCAAGAGTCACCACAGATATCGCCAAGACAGAGATAAAGTCTTCCACCCCGACAACTAATCCTGACCACAACAAAGCCACAACTACAGCCACAGGGACGAAAAACAATCCGCCCATAGTAGGAGTACCTGCTTTTTGTAAGTGAGTTTGAGGTCCATCTTCACGAATAATTTGTCCGATTTTCAGGGCTTGGAGAAGGGGAACAGCCCAGTAGCCCAAAGCCGCAGTCAAGAGACCACAAATCCACATTGGCAAAGTCATAGAGAGTCCTGCCAAAGGGGATTGCCCTGCTACCCAATCCAAAATTATCGATCCCAGGCTCAAACCAGCTATCAATAACGTCAAGAGGTTGGATCCTGTTAAGTTGAGCGACTGTCTAGAAGTTAATTTTGCGTCTACCACAGATATTAGATTCCTTTATCGAACATTCCTCACACAAACGTGACGCTTTGCGTCTTGACGATTCCCGTGCGACCCGTAGCACTTGATGGGAAGTCTATCATCAATCGGGGAATTTTAACCAATCCCTCCCAATAATTTTCCCTGGTTTTGAAGGGTAAGCGCTTTCCAACAACAGAATACCAGTGGGAAAAACGCCGGGATTGCTATTGGTGATACTCTCCTGGTATTTGGTGGGGTTTTACCGCCAAGATGCTTACAGTCTGGGAAACGGCATGAGTTGTCATAAGAAAGAATGAAACTTATCAGCGCTGCCCACCCTATTCTTGCTGGTTTAGCTGGACTATGTTTATCGGTGACAACTACCCCATTCCTGATGGTTTACTGCGACAAAAACCGATCTGACTTACGCACTCTCAAGAATATTGGAGGTTTCTGGGTAAGTCCTAACTCAATGGTTTCGTTGGCAGTAAACCTTCTGCAATACTTCTTTCATAGCCTTACATCCTTGTTCCTGATCGTTTTGCAAAAATTACCAATACATAATAACTTAAAGTAACTCAATACCCAGTTCCTTGTGGAAAGAAGGGATGAGGGCAGTTTCTATAGCGAGGGACTAGGGGCTATTGCCTCTTGGATGGAGAAGAAATCTTTCTAATCAAGGGTTTGAGGAATTCAGTAATAGACTGTCCATTCAAAATGGGGTAACTTCACTACAAAGTTACCCCATTATTCAGCCCACACCCAAGAGAGTCCCTTTTTAGTGTGGTGCTTCCGGCTTCTAAAGCTGAAGAGAAATGTTACTACTTGATGCTAACTTTAGCGCCAGCTTCTTCAAGTTGCTTCTTGGCATCCTCAGCGGCATCTTTGGCAATAGCTTCTTTAACTGGCTTAGGCGCAGCTTCTACTAAGTCTTTGGCTTCCTTCAAGCCTAAACCTGTCAGTGCCCGAACGACTTTCAGAATAGCAATCTTCTTGTCAGCGGGAACTTCTTCAAGGATGACGTTGAATTCGGTTTGGACTTCAACTTCTTCAGCAGCGGCAGGGGCAGCACCGGGCATAGCACCAGCCATCATCATCATGCCACCTGCGGGAGCAGCAGCGCTAACGCCGAATGCTTCTTCAATTTGCTTCACTAACTCAGATGCTTCTAGTAAAGTTAGTGATTTTAGTTTTTCCAAAATTTCATCAGTTGCAGCAGACATGGATAAACTCCTTAATTGGTTTTTGGTTTTTGGTTTTTGGTTTTTGGTTTTGTTGTTATTTGTTTGCCAAGAATTAACAATTGATGATTAACAACTAACAACTAATAACCAATAACTAAGCATCGCTTTCTTCTTTTTGTGCGATCGCCTGCAAACAGCGACCGAGGGATGCTGGTACTTCGTTGATACTGCGTCCCAAGGATGCTGGTACTTCGTTGATCCCCACGGCAAGTTTGGTTGCCAGAGAATTGATTGCACCTGCGATTTGAGCGATGAGTTGTTCCTTGGATGGCAAGGATGCGATCGCCTTTACTTCCTCTTCATTCAAGGCGCGTCCCTGCATTACGCCGCCCCTGAATTCCGTCTTCTTGCTGGCTTTCTGGAATTCTTGGTATGCTTTAATTGCACCACCGAGATCGTCTTTCACCAGCATAAATGCGGTCGATCCTTTGAGGAATTCCGTCATCGGTTTCCATGTCGGATCGTCTTCTACGGCACGTCGCATTAGGGTGTTTTTTGTCACCTTACAGATTGTGCCTGTGGGGCGGAGGCGATTCCGCAACTCGGTAATTTCAGCAACAGAAAGTCCTTGATAGTCGATGACAATTGCTAACTGAGATTCGCTCAATATTTGCTTAAGATCTTCAAGAACCTCCTGTTTATTTTCTAGTGTTCTGCCCATTCTTCATCTCACCTCCTTTGTTGTTAGTTTTTGCCATAACAAAACCCCGGAATCCATGCCGGGGTTTCGCTTTGTATCTTGGGAATCCTGCCACTAACATTAATGTCAGGCATTAATCTCGTACACTAATGTTAGTGGCACGGTGGATACTGAAAACGATCGCCTCGGCAGGATATTAAGCATTTTGCACCTGCTGTCTTTGGTACGATCCTATTTAGTTTGGGATTTACAACTCAAACTAGACTATCTTACCTCCTACCTCCTACCTCTTGCTTCTTCCCTCTTCTCTCTCACCTCTGATTATGCTGCATCACCAACTTTCAGATCCCGCAGGCCAGTAATATCTACTTGAATTGCAGGTCCCATTGTTGCCGATACATACATGGTACGCCAATATCGACCCTTTGCACCGGAAGGACGGTTGCGATCGATGGTTTCTTGTAATGCTTTCAGGTTCACAAGGAGATCTTCGGGGGCAAAAGAAGCCTTACCAAACATAACATGAACGATACCCGTGCGATCGGCTCGGAATTCTAGTTTACCTGCTTTGAATTCGCCAATTGCGGCAGCGAGATCGAAGGTAACTGTACCGCCTTTGGGTGAGGGCATCAATCCTCGCGGTCCTAAAAGTTTACCTAATTTGGCAACTTGTGGCATCATATCGGGCGTGGCAATGAGCTTGTCGAAGTCCATCATCCCGCCTTGAATTTGTGTAATCAATTCTTCGGAACCGACTATATCGGCCCCAGAGTTACTGGCTTCTGTGACTTTTTCTCCTCTGGCAATGACGGCAACGCGGACAGTTTGTCCTGTTCCTTTTGGTAGTACTACCGTTGTTCTTAGTTGTTGATCGGTGTATTTTGGGTCAATTCCCAAACGAATATGGGCTTCTGCGGATTCTGGAAACTTGGCTGTGGCGGTTTCCTTTAACAGTGCTAGTGCTTCTAAGGGCGGGTAAGCTTTAGCTTCAACCTTTTTTTGCAATTCTTGCAGTCGTCGCGATGTCTTTCTTGCCATTTATATCTCCTGGGGTGATTAACGAAGCTTTATTACTTCTTCCCCTAATAATGTTTACTTAACTTTGGTTGTTGTGTTTTGCTTCTTTGTTTTGGGTTTTTTGTTTTTTGTTTTTGTAACTCTTTACAAACAACTTTTAACAAATAACAAATAACAAACAACTTCTAACTAATCTGCGATCGCAACTCCCATATTCCGGGCTGTGCCTTCCACGATTCTCATTGCTGCTTCGATATCGTTGGCGTTGATGTCGGGCATTTTCGTTTGGGCGATTTCTCGCAGTTGCGCTCTGGTAATCTTACCCACTTTCTTTTTGTTGGGTTCGCTCGAACCTCTTTCGATTCCGGCTGCTTTTCTAATTAGCACGGATGCGGGTGGGGTTTTGAGTACGAAGGTGAAGCTGCGATCCTCAAATACCGATATTTCCACTGGCACAACCATGCCAGCTTGATCTGCTGTTTTGGCGTTATATTCTTTACAAAACGCCATAATGTTCACCCCATGTTGACCCAGTGCTGGACCGACAGGGGGAGCGGGGTTGGCTTTCCCTGCATTGAGAGCCAACTTGATGATTGCAACTACTTTTTTAGCCATGGTTAGCTTGTTTTTTCAACTTGATTAAATTCCAACTCGACTGGTGTATCCCGCCCGAAAATTGATAGTAATGCTTTGAGTTTGCTCCTTTCGGGGCTAACTTCAATGACTTCACCTTCAAATTCTTTAAATGGACCTGATAACACCAATATTTTATCGCCGACAGCCATATCAACTTTGATGACTGGCTCTTGTTCTTCGGCTTGCTTGAATATCCTCTCCACTTCGCCTGGACTTAGGGGCATTGGTTTGACATGTCCCCGCCCTCTTCCATAGCGACGTTTTTGTTCGGCTCCCACAAAATTAATCACATTTGGTGTGTTTTTGACAACTTGCCAAGCGTGATCGTCCATAATCATTTGAACTAGCACGTAGCCTGGGAAGACTTTTTCTTCCGAGTGTTGCCTGGAACCATCCTTACGGATTTTCACTGTTGGTGTTTGGGGAATCTGGACTCTTAAAATCCGATCTGCTACATCCAGGGTTTGAATGCGTTGTTCCAGGTTGGCTTTGACTCGTTTTTCACAGCCCGATGCCACTTGAACCGCATACCAACGTGCGGATGTATCTATTTCTAGCTGTTCATTGGACTCGAGCGATTCGTCTGTCACAGTATTCATCCAAATACCTTTCCCGATCCCCACGAAAAGAAGTTATCGACCAAATATATGATCGTAGCAGAGAGAACGACCATCATCAGCACTGCGGCTGACTCGCTAATTAACTGCTGCCTGGATGGCCAAACAACTTTACTGAGTTCTTCTTTGGTTTGCTCAAAAAAATTCACTGGGTTAAATCCAGATGAACTTTCTTGAGTCTCTGCTTCTTTGGTTTCAGTTTTAGTTTTTTTGGCCACAAGTTTTTTCTCCCCTATCAATTTAGCGATGAGCCATACTTTGATCTGTCAAGAATCAGTTAATCTGAGCAAGCCGATTTCCCGATGCTTTCCATAATATTCCGCTTTTTCCAGTATATCATTTCAGGCTGACACTCTACATTCTGGCAGGGAGGCAGATTATTCAGGGTTTCCGTCTCCAGCTTGGGAGGAACACGCCTTACCTACTCCCCACTCCCCCTCTGTACGATCGATTCAGCAGATTGCAGTTTACCATTAAGCTGCGGCGCATCTAAATTGGATAGTAAATTTGTCGAAAGGGGTGTGGGTTTTTTGGTGTG
>DOIX01000242.1:0-15571 GCA_003511885.1 Cyanobacteria bacterium UBA11153 | reverse complement strand
CGAACTCCGAACTCCGAACTCCGGTCATTATCAGATCGAAACAGCCATACAGTGGTGGAGGCGGAATCAAATTGAAAAACCCAAACAGAAGAAAACCCAGACAGGATAAGTTGTCTGGGTTTTCTGACGCGCCCTGGAGGACTTGAACCCCCGACATCAGGTTTTGGAGACCTGCGTTCTGCCAACTGAACTAAGAGCGCTTGATTGGGTGGAAGAGGTTGAGCTAACCTCTTTACCTTATTTACTATAGCGCAATCGGTGGATTATTGCCAAGCTCATCTTTAATTTATTTTGGAGATTAGCGATCGAAGCGCTGTTTGATCCGGGTTGCTTTACCAACGCGCTGACGTAGGTAAAATAGTTTCGCCCGCCGTACTTTACCTCTACTGACGATTTTGATGCTGGCGATTCTGGGGGAGTGGACGAGGAAAACTCTTTCCACGCCAACGCCTTGGAAGATACGCCGTACTGTAATGGTTCTATTAATACCACCATGGCGCATAGCAATGACTGTGCCTTCGTAAGGCTGTACCCTTTCTTTGTTCCCTTCTTTAATCCGAACTCCAACTTTGACGGTATCGCCTACATGGATGGTGGGAAGGTCGGATTTAAGCTGTTCGGCTTCTATGGCGCGAATAATTTCTTGAGCCTTCATGGTTTTTTCTTAAAATCACAGCCTTTAATTGTAGCGCGATGATTTACTCTTCGTCTACTGGCTATCCTTTATAAAGATCATTTCTTAACAATCAAGTTGACAAAAGCTAATGGTTGTGATAATAGCATCTCTGCAGCTCGCCCAGAAACCAGGAAAAACAATCTCTCAATCCTATACCTCAACTAACAGAAACAATCTATCTCAACCAAACAAAAACAAAAGCCAGTAGGGTGCGTTATGGTATCGCTAACGCACTATAAGTTTCAAAAAATCGCCAATGAGATAAAGAGAACCGCAAATAACAATTAAATTATCCTGTAAGATAGCCGATTGTAGAGCAATATCCAGATTAAGATAAGTGTGACACTCAGTAAGCTCCGAACAAACAGTTTGTGCGATCGCTTTTAATTCTTCAGGATCGGCTGAATTGGAGTCTGGGACTGGCACGAGGTATAATCGATCTTGAGGTCGCAATAGCTCCGTAAAGATATCGCGATGATCTTTACTCGCAAGGATACCCATCACCCAAGTAATGGCAGTATCGAAAGAATCGACATAATGACGTAAGGCTTGAGCCGCTGCCCGATTATGAGCGCCATCGATTAAAAGGCTCCGGTTGTGCCATGTTATCCATTGTAGACGACCAGGCCAGATTGTTTTTGCCATACCAGTTGCGATCGCCTCCTCAGAAATGTGCCATCCTTGAGTTTGGAGGAGTTTGATAGCAGAGATTGCGATCGCAGAATTCATTAATTGAATTTCCCCTAATAATGGTAACGGATATTTTATCCCTTCATATTCCGCCCATTCTAGTACTTGGAAATGGGGAATAGACTGTGGATAATCCTTATTTACTCTTTCTTTTTCCTTTTGACTTTTGCCTTGTGACTTTTGAATTATCGCAGGTTGCACCCAAATAGCTGGGCAATTTAACTCTTTAATCCTTTCTTCTACAACCGCCTTAGCTTCCGGAGGTAAATTACCAATAATTACTGGACAATTTTCTTTGAGAATACCCGCCTTTTCTCTCGCAATATCCCCTAGAGTCGGACCTAAAATTTGCCAATGTTCCCTACTGATAGATGTAATAATAGAAGCCAAAGGCGAATCGCATACATTAGTTGCATCCAGTCTTCCCCCCAATCCCACTTCAATAACAGCAACATCCACTTTTTTCCGAGCAAAATACAACCAAGCCACCGCCGTAATCATCTCAAACTGAGTCGGTGAATCATCCCCATTTTCCCCAATAGCATTTTGAACTTGTAGTATAATTTCCGTCAAATCCTCTGTTAAAATAGGTTTTTGATTAATACAAATTCTTTCCGTCCAATCAATTAAATGAGGAGAAGTATAACGTCCAGTTTTATATCCTGCTTCGGTGAGGATAGAGGAGAGATAAGCACAAACCGAACCTTTGCCATTAGTACCAGCAACGTGGATGATAGGAATTTGATGGTGAGGATTACCGAGGTTATTTAACAGTTGGTGGATGCGATTTAAGCCCAGTTGGATGCCGAAATGTTGGTAAGTTTGGAGGATAGATTCTGGATTCATTGCTTATTATTTTTTTGTTATTTGTCTGCCCACTCCCCATGCCCCAGTTATTTATCCCATCAAACTCTAATCATGCAAGTTGCTAGTTAATATTGACGGTTGGATCCCCCCTAGCTTGTCAAAGGGGGAACCTTCCTTCAAAGTCCCCCTTTTAAAGGGGGATTTAGGGGGATCGAAAATATCTAAGTTCATAACTAGCAACTTGGGTTAATAGCAATATCTATCAGTATCATCAGGTGTTGCATGTTCTTCACCTGTTCGCATTGCTCCCAACAGAGTAGAAATAATAACACAACGTCTAAGTTTACCACCATTTTTACTGAGTAAAGTTAGACGACCTTTAGCAGTTATAGAAGTTTGTCCGCATTGATGTTGTGGCTTTGAAACTGGACACCCATAGTGGTTAAATTGCGCTCGCCAGGGGCCTGATTCTGTTTGTTTTATTAAACTAGTCTCATCTTTACCTTTATTATTCTTAGTATCGTCAATAATAATATTAGAGTCAATATTATACCAAAGACTATTGTTGTTTAGGACAGAATCAGGGATAAATTGTTCCGAATGAGCTGGATGGATAGAAAACTGAGATACCTGTTTTCCATTTACTATAACTTTTCTAAAGCTAACTTGCCAAGTAATTTTATCTCGTAGAGCATTACTTTTCGCTTCCTGCATCGCACGGTAAATTTGATCTTGAGCAGTATTGAGGCGCTGCCGCTCGATAAAACTCAGCCAACTGGGGGCGATAATTGCACTTAAAATACCAATAATTGCAACAATAATTATGATTTCAATTAGGGTATATCCAGCAGTTGAAGTATGGATTAATTTTTGATTTATTTGAAAATTTAATTTCATGAAGCACCCTGGTGAAATCAGTCCTTTCTTATCGCTTATTTCTTTCTATTTAATGATATTTTGGATTAGAAAAACCATTGTTTAATTTCATAATTATTGTCAAAATCATGGGTGAATAAATTCATTGTTTTCTCAGTTGTCTGTATACTGGGCTTTGGTGTATGGTAAGCTGCTGCTCATTTAAACTGTATATTTTCCATTTAGGAAAAAATCGATCAAACCCTGTCCCCTGCTCCCCTGCCCCTCGGCGAGCCGGCTCTCAAAACAGACTTTCTTAAAAGCGTAGCAGCTTATGAGAGCGAGCGCTCCAGATTCAAAGGCAATCTGTTCCTTGTTCCGTTTGAATCGAGCCTAATAGAGTTCTGACTATCGCGCATCGCTTGGTACTGTCAATGGGCTGTGGTGTACCGCTATTGGGCTTGGGTACTGCTACTACAACCATTAAACCTTTAGGACCTATATTAGGAGGTTGACTATTAGCAGGTTGACTCAAATTCCCGAATTGGTCAAATATAATCGTTTCTGGTGTAGTATCTAAAGCAGCAAGTGTGTTTAATGCGTTGTTGGCAGTGGTGGGATCTATATTAGTTCCTACCCAGACTTGATTTGGTTTTACGCCAACTTCTGAGGTTAAATTTTTCCAGTTACAGTTTGCGGGCACATTAATACAAGAAATAGGATTGTTAGTGTCATAACGATCGACTGCTACCTGGGGGATTTTATCGGTAGTGTTATTAATTCTCAAGCTAAGGCTGTAGTTATATTTTGTCCGTTTGGCTTCTCGCTGTGCTTCCTGTAGGGAACTGAAAACTACATCGTTAACTTTACTCACCCGTTGGCGGTTGACAAAGGCTAGCCAACCAGGGGCTGCGATCGCGCTTAGTACTGCTATGATAATTACTACTGCAATCATCTCGATCATGGTAAATCCGCGATCGCGCCCTGATAGATAATGTCTTAACAGAAAAGGTTTGAGTTTGGCTAGTCTTGTCTCTTTCTGCCAACTATTAGTTTTTAATGAAACTGGATTACTCATATTATCCTCCTCTCTGTCGAATTTCTATTTCGTCATCATCTTTATGAGAAATCATTCCACAAAGAGGAAACCACGGCTTTTCACTCTAATCGTGGCGCTGGGAAAGGCAGTAGAATTATTCGCATTATAAGTAGCATTCTTTTGCCATCTAGCCATCGCATTCCCTCTTAAGTAGATATAAGCTTCATTTTTGCTGGAGTTGACGCAAGCATAAAAGCTCTTTAAAGTAGGGTGTTGGGCAAGCATCCTTTGATCTGTTCTCTGAGGATCTGTTGATTGATCCAATGATAAAGTAGTTCGGCAACTTGGTATAGTTGGGGTTCCTGTTGTACTTTGGTCAATGTAATCTACTAGTACTTCTGCGGTTGTGGTGTATGCTGGGCTAGCCTTTTTCCACCGATTCATCCGATCTTCAGTTGGTGTAACGGTTGCGTCAGGAGTGACACCTGCGGGAACACTCAAATTAAAGATTTGAAATCCTGAATCCGGCTGTCCTTGAATCTTATTAGTATTTGTCAAATAATTAGTTGTCGTATTACTACCACTCCCTGTGGTAGGGTTTAATGGATCTTTTATCCCATCTCGAATTTTAAATCTAGCAATGCGAGCAGTGTTAGACCAGGTTGTATTACTATTGTTTGTATTATTTATCAAGTAATAAGCCACCAGAGAGTAGACAAAGGAATCATTACATTGATTATCTGGATCTGCATTTGTACATAATTTGGTCTGATTTATATGGACAGCATTGGGAATCTGTTCCCGTTTCCAGAAAGCCAGCACTGGAGTGCCATTAGTAACAGTTAGTAGTTGAGAGCTGATTCTTTCCAGTCCGTATCCATCATAAATAAAGACAGCCTGTTCCAAATCCCGCGCCATGTAGTCTAATGCTGCTTGGATTTCTTGTTCTGAAGTTGTCTTGGCTTGCTCTTTGCGATCGGTATCCAATATATTCAGCATAAAGCCCAGCAAAGGGCCAATGACTAGTGCAGCAAGAATCATGGCTACTAGCAGTTCAATTAGGGTAAAACCACCTGAATTATGATTTGGTTTACCTTGCTTTCGCCGACTTTTTACAAGCAGTCTCAATAAACTCATCATGTCGCTTTTTTTCCCTTGATAACTGAGTTCTAGCAACCTTTAACCTGACCAGCATCTTTGCATATAGTTCTATATGTGTCCCTATTTGTCACAACCATTTCTGATGAAAGTTCCACTAAAGGTAACTTGCTCAAGCCCAGTCCACCACCAAAGGAAGCTTGTTTTTGTCCATTAGGTTGAGGGAATGTACCAGCCTGACTGAATACATAAGCACGATAAACTCGCACACCTAAACGATAACCCTGGTAACCTTGCGTGCTGTAGACTGAAGTTCCTGTCCCATCCACAGGAATTGCGCCAAATGCCTGAACTATTAGATCGGTAGTACTTGTATTTCTGCAAGCACCATCACCATCATTATCAATGCAGTACAGTTCTCTTGCCCCCGGACAGTAGGCATTAGCACTACAGTTTAAATTGCCAGTTGTTGGTGGAAGCTTACTGTTCAAAGTACTACCAGTGGAGTCTTTTATAATATTTGAAGGTGGTTCAATTGATTCAGCTCTAACACCATCAATGTAGGATCTGGCGGCTTGAGATGCCATTTCCACTCTCCTTGCTTGGACTCTATTTGCCACAGCCAGGACTATGACAGGACTGATGGCAATCATGAGGAGAGTTACGACAATAATTGCCACCAAAGATTCAATGATAGTGAAGCCAGATTCACTTGATTTGTGACTCTTTGAAATTTTAGATTGACATCGCTCTCGATAAATCATGGTCTTCCTGTTGTGTTTTGACAGTAGTCTGTTGGGCGTTGATCTGTATTAATAGCTGGGTTGGCTATTTGATAGTTGACATTCCAAATTCGGCCACATAATAAGGTTTTCACCCACTCATCGTCGCGGCTGACTTCTCGGTAAAATTCATCTGGTTGTCCGGCTGGAGGTGAGGTGAAGCGAGAGGCAAATAGATCCGGTAATTGGCTCAGTAAGCCTACATCGTAACCCCAGATACGGTTGGGTGGAGTGTAGTAAGGAGTTCTACCGCCAGCATTATCGGTTTTGTATAGCTGAAGATAGCCGAAGGGATCCGTTGGAGCAGTATGTGGAGCAGTTGCAGGGTTACTAGCTACAGTGAGAAACGGACTGTCAGCATAAGCACTGCGGCTAAATTCCAACAGCGAACCCCTGATTTCGGCATTTACCCCATTCCAGTTTTCTAGAAAACGGGGGAAGTTTTGCAAACCACCATCAGCTTCGTTTGGACGTAGCGGCGTATTCCCCGCCGCCACGATTACGTTAAATGTGGTTGGAGTCGCCCTGGGTAGCCAGTTGGTGTCTTTGACTGCATTGCCTGAATTATTAGTTGTGCCATTAAAGGCAATTCCAGAAGCTACGTTTAGTTGCAGTACAGGTACAAGCAAAGGCTGATTAGTTTGTCCCGGAGCTAATGGGTTCAGGTAAAACAAGCGATTTCCAGGTCCGTAGTTAATACCAGTTGTCGGGTTATTAGAGGCAGTGGATGCTCTAAACCACAGGGAATTAGGCTCAGGATCGGGTAATCCGGCGGGTATAGGTGTGTCCGCACCATTAATAGGATCGTATTTATCATCCTTTAATTTAATAATGACATTTTTGTATGGATAGTACTGAACCTTGTTATTACTATCAATTCCAATTGGCACTGGAGTATTGCTATTACCACTATCCCAGAATAATTGGTTATTAGCTGGATTCCGGAGGAAAGCTACACGGCGAGGAAAACGTTGATCCGCAAAGTTCTTCGGAGGTTTTGCAGTTGTTCCTGATAATAGATCAGTAGCAGGAGTTCCTCTGGGAATCTCACTTGCTTTCAAGGTTGGATTTGCTGCTGTCCCAACAACCCAGTCTCCATCTCCGCATTCCGAAACAAGTAACTTCTGACAAATTTCCATCACATACTCTGGGAAATCACCCCGACGCTGGACAGGTGTAACAAAGTTGTTGAAATAAGAACTATCTCTGTTATTAGTAGCGTTAGAAACAGCTTCAGAGTAAGCAATTTCAACAAAGTCGCGGCTTGCCCCGAGAGCTGGATTCCCACTCGAAAGACCATTAGTGACGTAGTTATTATCAAAGAAACCCTGAGCCAGACGCTTGTCAGTATCAATCCAACCTGTATTATTTCTCAGGTCATAATCACCCTCATTGCGATAGCCAAATCGGAAACTATTAGAAAGCAAGTTAACCGAATCCGCAATTACCGTTGCTGGTCGCCATTCATCGCCTGTTGTACAGTTAGGTAGTCTATCATCTCCTGGACGACAGGCAAACTGTGAGTTGGGTGTTGTGCGACCATAGAAACTAGTCCTAGTCACTGGGTTAGCCAGTGCTTGAGTAAACTCTCCTTGAGTGTGGAGGTTAAAATCCTTCCATATATAAGCAGGCAAATTAGTTGCCAGGATTAGCCCTTTCTCCACATCCCGGAATTGTTGACTATCTGCACGAGCTAACTTTTCTCCATTGATGAGCATGATCCCATTGGGACGGCGGGTGGGATCGAGGCGATAATCTAAGGGACTGTTTTCTTTCTGTTGGGCTTTTTTCTGCTCGTCTGTCAATCCTGGAGTCGTTGGCAAAGGTGCGCTCAAATCTGGCAGAGCATCATCGCGAGTGGCGTATATAATACCGCTGTTGGGCAAGAGGTACTCTTTATTATCAGTTGGTTTAACTGCTTTGGGTTCAGTAATAGTAATTGCTCTGCGGCGCAGTAAATCCAGATCCAATTGAGTCGCTCTAATTTCTAATGGCTGACGGTCTTCTATTCTGAGGTTGTAAGTTCCGGCATTCTGCGTTTGCAGGAATGGCTCTATTGGGGCCGCGATGGGGCTGCTCAAACTCGCACCAGTATCTGCATCAATTCTTTGAATCTCCCTACCATCGAGAAAAGCTACTTCTTTAATTGCACCGTGAGGAATTACGGTATCATCGGGTGAAATTTGCCCATTGAGAATTTGTAAGGCACAGAGAGTAGAGTCAATTGCCGCTTGCTCGGATAAAGTCCGCTGGTTATGTGATTTTTGCAGAGCATCTCTCAGACGTTCATTAACAAAACGTCCGTTGGGAAAAACTAAGTTGGCTTGATTGCCAAGTAGAAGTTTGAAAGAGCTAGTGGAGGCACTCTCATTACCAGGAAACAGCCCCGTGGTTGCATCTGGTATAGCGGCAGTTATATTAGCTGAAGTTTGCCCCGGTTTATAAGTGATACCGTTATTGGATTTGCCATTGGCATCTGAGCTATTAGGCTCCGATTGCCATGCTGGTAAACCAGGGAGATTTTTAGTACTGTCATAAATAGTGCTACCACTTACCAAATAATAGCTAGGATCGTAATAGCTGCTCACACAGGCAATAGGTTTTTGTGCTTGATCCGTGCCTCCTGGGGCATCTATGGCATCAGTGGCGTAGTGATAGACGGCCGTAGCCCGCATCTTTAAGTCTCCTCGAGCGGGAGTTATATGATCGAGTGACATGGGCATGGTATCAGGCCATACAATCGGGAATGTTTCAGTAACAGTGGTAGTATTTGGATCGTCATAAGTTGTGGCAGTATTTGCCCCACTAGTGGGATCTTGATAGTTAGGAGCTGGCAAAAAAGAACCACTTCGCAGATAAACTCCAGCCCCAGTCACCACTCGTAACCCACCGATACCTTCAAGAACATCCTTCGGTGCTTGGGCTGCTGCCTTCTCCCAGAAACCATCTCTCCCTTTATCCCCTACATCACCCAAAGAAGTGACTCTGGAAAATCGTTTCCGTGGTTTTTCTTTGGGATTATTCTCATCTGTATCCCATTCAGTGTCCGTACCAATTCCCTGTCCTTCTTTGTCATTAACAAAAATGCCCTCATTATTAGTGTTGTAATCTGCGTAGTTATCAAGCTTGTACCACTTTGCTGGTAGATTATTACCGACTAGGATGCGATCGCCTAGTTGCACTTCCTCAGCTCTTTTCTTTTGAGTCTCTGGTTCCGTAGCTGGCGGTTGCACTGCCGTACTGGTCAGATTCAGCGTCAGATTAGAATAACCCGTTGCTGTTGTACCATCAGCAGGATCGACAGGAAACATCCATTCTTTTGGCGGTCGTAGTGAGTTTCCTGTACCTTGATAATTTATGCCGGAAAATGCTGGTGTTGCTCCTGTAGGATCGTAAGCTACCTCATCAAAGGGAACCCGACGGGTGCGATCTTCAAACCAAAGAGTTAATGCTTCTATCCTTACTCTTTCCGCATCACTGGCCAAACTATCCCTGACTTTATCTCTGACATCATCTGGGTCATTATTATTAGGCACACCTTGACCAGTACCCGGTTGTGTTGCTGTGGGGTTATCTGCCACCCATTTCTGAACTAAATAATTGATCCGATCTGTATAGGCTTTGTTGTTGTAGGATATATTTCCTGCTGTTTCAGTACTTCCTACAGATTGGTTCGTCTGGGTCAGTGCTGTCGCGGTTGGGGTAATATCTGGTTTAAACAAGTCAAAAGGTACATTAGCCCTAACCGATCCTGTGGGATCGTAATTCACTATATTCCCGCCCACCAAAACTTTGCTATTTTCTTCCTGATAATAGCAGGATTTAGGGGCACTAACTTGCCAAACTTCAACTCTGCCACTTGAAGAGCTTGGAGTAACAAACAAATTACTGTTGGTCATTATTCGACCATTGAGCTGCAAAGTTGTACCTGGTGTAATGGTTAAGTCATCTTCAAAAACAACCGCGTTGTTTGATAGGGGAATTCTCGCTCGATCTTCCTGATACTCTAAAGCAGAAAATCCTCTCCCACCTTGATAGTTCTCATATTTGCCTTTTTGATTTGCAGGAATTAAACCCTGAGCATTTAGATCGGTAATCGGCACTGTTATAGTATAAACTATAAAGCTTTTCTTCAGCTTGCTCCCACTTTTATACCAGCCAGACTGAGTTACTAACTTGGCACTAGTAGTTAATGCTGCCTCGCACTCCCCGCTACCAATCCCATCATCTTGGGGAGGGGTTCTAACATCCAGGGGGCTTCTTTCTCTGGTAAAAGCGGCTGTTTGTGGGGATCGACTGGGGGTGCGGAAATTGATGGCGTACAGAGTAAAGCTATCGAATTTTCCATTATTATCAGTATCAGCGGGAAATCTCCATGCTGTACTAATAGTTTCCCAGTTTTCCAGACTGTTGTTTCCTGGATTTGATTCGTCAATGATGGTGCTGCTTGAATCAAGATTATAAGCTAACTTCAGAGGAGTTTCATCACCAAAAGTATATTTTGGATCTGGTTGATCTGCTTTCTTCCCCGCCGGATCGGAAAGAATACTATATAAAGAAGTTTCTGATGGTGTGCCTCGCGGCAATCTTGAATCGGCAAATAATAAATCTAATTTGGTTTTCGCTCTTTCTATCGCAGGGGCAGCCGCATTTAATAATGCTTGATCGACTCTGACGTTACTAGCATTCTTCGCCCGATCGAATGACCGAAACACGATCGCAGTCGTTAACAAGACCACTACCAAGATTACCATCGTTACCGTCGGCAAAACAAACCCCGATCGCGAAAGGTTCCGACGACGACCTATAATTATTAAGCCGCGCAACAACCAATTCATCAGTTTTTTGGTGATGGCTTGGCCTAAACGCCACATTTTTTGGTATAGTCTCTGGATGGCTTTGGCTAGCTGCTTGGGAATTGACATGATGAGTTTCCTGTCAAATTGATAATCGTAATTTGTGTTTATTTCTTATAGATTATTTTTTGGCTGAAAGTAACAGCCAATCATCTCTTTGATGATGGTTAACTCGCTGATGACTAACTGCTAATCTAAAATTTCCGGATTGGGTTCAAACGCCCCTGTAGTTTAAGATAAGAGTTTGAGACAAGGAGAACTTTGATTAAGTTCCCTACCAAAAAAGAAAATTTACCAACTTGTCAGGATAACAAGAACAAGCAGGATTTTTCTTTTCTTCGCAATGGCTAACTCTTTGAGGGAAGGGTAACTTCAGCGTGTTTGTCCAAAGTCCGCCATTGCTTGAACTACGGATAACTGAACGATGCTATGGATCTAGCATACCCACTTTTTCCAGAAAAGCGATCGCCCCCTCCTCGGAAAATCCCAGTGAAATATCAACTACGCTCGTAGTAGGGGCTTAAGCCCCTACTACAAACCTATTCCTCATTTAGTAATGATTCAGGTTAATCCCTGCTTCCTTCGCCATCACAGCTAAACCTTTTTTCTCAATCGTTTTAATCGCTGAGGTGGAGAGGCGCAACCTCACCCAGCGCTTTCCTTCAGGCCACCAAATCCTCTTCCATTGTAGGTTAGCTTGCTGTAACTTCTTGGTACGACGGTGGGAGTGAGAAACCGCAAAAGCATTATTTGCCCTCTTACCTGTAAGTTGACATACGCGAGACATAGTAAACCTCCAATTATAGTCCGTCCTCTATAATATCCCTCATCCTCAGTCCATGGAGTCGTGAGGTTCGAGAAAGTCGCTCTTATCGATAGGATAAAATTAACGCGGCTATGATAGTAGTTTGAAAAACTCGCAACAGTATGGATCTAGTTTCACTCCAAAACAGCTTAGATAATATCTCATTTGCCGTCCTCTTCGGGACAATGCTGATTTACTGGGTAGGAGCAGCCTTCAAAAGCATTCCCTACCTACCCGCACTAGGAACAGCAGGAATGGCAAGTGCCAACCTCTGCGTCGCCGCTTTACTGATTGCCCGATGGATAGAAGGGGGCTATTTCCCCCTAAGTAACCTATACGAATCACTCTTTTTCCTAACTTGGGGCATTACCACCGTCCATCTCATCGCGGAAAACATGAGTCGCAGTCGCTTAGTTGGAGTCGCGACAGCACCAGTAGCCATGGGGATTACTGCCTTTGCTGCCATGTCACTACCAGACACTATGCAGCACTCAGAACCTTTAGTCCCCGCACTAAAATCTAACTGGTTAATGATGCACGTCAGCGTCATGATGCTAAGTTATTCAGCCCTAATGGTGGGATCTCTATTAGCGATCGCATTTTTAATAGTCACTCGCGGTCAAAATATAGAATTAAGGGGAAGCTCCGTCGGTACAGGCGGATATCGCAGTAAAAATGGATTAGTCACCAATCCCTCCTATCAGCTCCAACGCCAAGGCGAAACATCCCAGCCTCAGCTCGAAATTACGGCTGGTAATCCCTCAACTAGCGTTAGTTTGGCAGAAAATAATGGTTTTGCTACCACAGCAGTTCTAAATCGGGCTACTTCTGGAGTATTACCTAGTACGCCATTATCCATATCACCAACTTTATCCCCACAACGCTTGAGTATTGCCGATACTCTCGATAATATTAGCTATCGGATCGTTGGCTTGGGATTTCCTCTCCTAACAATTGGGATTATTGCTGGTGCAGTCTGGGCAAATGAAGCCTGGGGTTCATACTGGAGTTGGGATCCCAAGGAAACATGGGCATTAATTACCTGGCTAGTTTTTGCCGCCTATCTCCATGCTCGCATTACTCGCGGCTGGCAAGGTCGTCGTCCGGCAATTTTAGCCGCAACCGGATTCATAGTGGTCTGGATTTGCTATCTTGGGGTGAACCTATTGGGTAAAGGATTGCATTCCTATGGCTGGTTTTTCTAAAGGTTGGACGTTGTTGCAGGTGGCTTATCGGCACAGTCGATTCTTCCTGGGAATCTCCAGCTATTTACCCTAACGAATGATAGAAAGGAAAACTACGACTTTAATCGGGGACAATAAGTGTGGATAATAAGTTCGAGCCGCTGGCTGTGGGTGAAGTTTTGTCCATTGAGGAATCAGTCCAAATTTTAATTGGACACCGGACATTCCGAGTTGGCGAATTGGCAGAAGCCATGAGAAGACAGCTTGAAAATGGGGTAAGTGGATGGACTCAGGACAAAAATGCCTGGTTTAGCGAAGATGGCGTTCCTTGTGAGGTTTTACAATTCAATGCTGGTGGTTGGCAAAAAGGTAATGTGAGAATCAGGCTGGAATTTTGTCCCAGCGAGTCCAGCGATCGAGGAAAATCAGGATCGGCTACTATACCAAAAAAGTCTGAGACATTAGTCCCACATCCACATATTGAGTTGGATCTAAATCTGGCAGACTCCTCTCCCACGACGGATGATGAGTTGGATCTAGAAGACTCATCTCCCAGTATGAATTATGAACCAGATCGGGAAGATTCTTCCATTAGTATTGATATGGATGATGAACTGGATCTAGAAGACTCATCCTCTGGTATGGATGATGACTTAGATTTGGGAGATTCCTCTGCTGGTATAGATGACGATCTTGATTTGGAAGACTCTTCTACTGGTATAAATGATGATGAGTTTGAGCTAGGATTCTCAGAAGTCCCCCAGGAAAACCACAAACAGGAAGCTCCCACAGAAATCTATAGCGAGATGGAGCGACAAGCCGCGATGATTTCTCCTGATGGGATCGAGTTTGATGATGCTGATGATGACTTGGATGATGAATTCGATCAAATTTCTCAAAGTATTGAGGAAGAATTAGAAGAAGAAGAAGACTTGACGGATGGTGAAGATGAGTTGCTAGATTTGGGAGAAATTTCTACGGATAGTGATGATGACCTGGATTTTGGAGAAATTTCTGATGGTGATGACGATGAGTTTGAATTAACAGATTTATCCTCAACCGATGATTCAGACGACAATGGCAGCGAGTCACTACTTGATGATGTCTGGCAAGATATGAATAAGGCAACTTGGTAGAGTTATTGGTTATTGGTTATTGGTTATTGGTTATTGGTTATTACAGCGGTTTCCGCTCATAGTGAGGTACAGGAGGAAAAATTAACAAACCAATTGGTTCAATTTTGAGGATTAATTAAGTGTACCTCATTACAGCGGGAACTGCTATAGTTATTGGTTAGTTTTGATTAATTATTGGTGGTTGGTTAGCTCATTAGTCCGTTGTTGGCAAGGGGCTGAAAGTAAATTTAGGTTAGGGAATTTGACTATATTCTAACTGTCGAAGGCGAAGGCGATCGCAAATAACCAACCACAAATGACTCATAACCAACCACCAACCACCCATCATAATTGGACACCTCTTCATGCCAGAATCCATCAAACTCTAAGGCAAAGGGGGCTATTGCCCAAACGTAGGCGGGTATTGGTGGCAGTATCCGGCGGACAAGATTCCCTTTGTTTGATTAAACTGTTACTAGATTTGCAGCCAAAGTGGGAATGGGAGTTAGCAATTGCTCACTGCGATCATCGTTGGGCGGCAGATGTGGGGATTGCCACCCATGTTGAACAAATTGCCAAAAATTTGGCACTTCCCTTCTATCTCCAAACAGCATCAAGGCTCAATGAGACTGAGGCTCTCGCAAGGGCATGGCGCTATCAAGTTTTGAGTCAGATTGCCTTGGACAAAGGTTATCAAGATGTGGTGACTGGTCACACCAAGAGCGATCGCGCGGAAACTGTCCTCTATAATCTAATGCGAGGGGCAGGTAGTGATGGCTTACAATCTCTGACTTGGCAACGTCCCCTTGTGGATGGTGTCCAACTTATCCGTCCTCTGTTGGATGTCAGCCGCACTGAAACGTTACAATTCTGTCAAGAGCAGGGGCTACCAATTTGGGAAGATCCTTATAATCAAAATCTACACTATGCCCGTAATCGGATTCGTCAAGAGTTATTACCCTACCTGAAAAGTCATTTTAATCCTCAAGTGGAAACTGCCCTGTCTCAAACAGCAGAAATCCTCAGAGCTGAGGTAGACTATCTGGAACATGCTGCTTTTAATTTATGGCAGGAAGCCATTATATCTGAGAGCGACCATCGATTAGAGACTTCAGTTAGACTAAATCGCCTCGTACTTCGTAGGGCACCTCTAGCATTACAACGCCGCGCCATCAGACAGTTTATCGCTACTTTTCAACCAAAAGCTCCTAACTTTGAGCAAGTCGAAGCTGTTACCACTTTAATTAATGCACCCAATCGTTCCCGTACCTCTTCTTTTCCTAACGGTTTCTTTGCCAAAGTTGACGGCAATTGGATTATTTTTTCAGTTGACAGTTGACAGTTGATAGTTGATAGTTGATAGTTGACAGTTGACAATTGATAGTTGACAGTTGATAGTTACTCAGATTTCCTTCTTGTCAATTGTCCATTAGAGGTTTGTTGTAAATCCTATTTTTTGTTAAAGTAAGAACAACCAAGAACCAATAACCAACAACCAATAACCAAAAACTAATTAGGGCTTGCTGTATAAGTCATTAACCTTGACAACAATTAGCTTCGAGTGCTGTCTTGAGTTGGGAAAAGTACCAGGAATAAGAGTTACACCCCTGAAAATTCAGACAGTTTTTCACGGAAACTCGAAAATTGTGCCACACAAAAAACCC
>DOIX01000237.1:51601-56966 GCA_003511885.1 Cyanobacteria bacterium UBA11153 | reverse complement strand
TAGACATCTCCAGAAATTAGGTTTTTTCCTAGGCGGGATAAGGGTTTGAGATTGTTTTTTGGAGATGTCTATTGCCATTTAGCAATATGCCGATCGCCCTTTCTTGTTTCTGATGACCGAATGCCTGCGGCACGCTACGCGATCGCCTAAAATGAAAGAGCGAGATCCCAACAGAAATAACCCATCAGTTATAATCTCTTAAGCAGGCTCGCAGGGGAATAGGGAGCAGGGAGCAGAGGAGAAAAAACTACTATAAAGCCTCTGAAACTGTTCATAAACTTCTGCCAAGCTGCACTAGGGCTAATAAACTGTGGATGAGTAATACTCTCCCACCCCAGCCCTCTCTGCGATCGCACCTCAACTCGATCCAACCCACTGTGTATCAAGCTTTTGAGCTGGTTATCGCCCCGTCAGTTACTAGACTCTAGAATTTATCCTGTAGAGTTAAATTATACCCTCATTGCTCATTGCTAATCGCCAATAATGACAGAAGCAACAACTATTTTGCCTAGTAATCCATCCACTATGGCACCAACCATCCACTATCAAGTAGCAATGCCAAAACCTCAATCTCATTTGTTTGAGGTACGGTTACAAGTGATAAACTGGTCGAAATCTGTTCTGGATTTGAAAATGCCTGTATGGACTCCTGGATCTTATTTAATTCGAGAATATGCCAAACACTTGCAAGATTTTTGGGTAGATACAGGTAAAGATAACGGACATCAGTTATTGTCTTGGCAGAAAGTCAGTAAAAATCACTGGCAAGTTGATACTGAAGGTGCTGCGGAAATTATTGTACATTATCGGATATTTGCTAATGAGTTATCTGTCCGAACTAATCACCTGGATCTCACTCACGGTTATTTTAATGGCGCGGCTCTATTTTTGTTCATCCCTGGATGGGAACAACAACCAATTCAAGTTACTATTGTGCCACCCAATTTGGAGTGGAAGGTTGTCACGCCGCTCCCGGCAATTCCAGGTACTATCAATACCTTTGAGGCTAAAAATTTTGATACTTTGGTAGATAGTCCATTTGAGATCGGCTATCATCAATTGCATGAATTTGAAGTCTTGGGTAAGCCGCATCAATTAGCCATCTGGGGCAAGGGAAATGCTAATCCAAACAAGATGATTGAGGATCTCAAAAAAATTATTGAGGTGGAAGCTCAATTGTATGGAGGTTTGCCTTACGAGCGATATGTCTTTTTGCTGCATCTTTCTTCTAGCGGTTTTGGTGGGTTAGAACATAAAAATTCTTGTTCGTTAAATTATTCCCGCTTTGGGTTTCGCGCTAAAGATAAGTACAATCGCTTTATTCAACTGGTGGCGCACGAGTTTTTTCACCTCTGGAATGTGAAGCGAATTCTCCCTAAACCTCTGGAAAAGTTTAATTATGAAGAGGAGAATTACACTACTTCTTTGTGGTTTTGTGAGGGTACAACAAGTTACTACGATTTAATTATTCCTCTCCGAGCTGGAATTTACGATAGCAAAACATTTTTAGAATGTTTGAGTAAGGATATTACTCGCTTGCAAACAACACCAGGACGTTTGATTCAGAATCTTTCTGAGTCTAGTTTTGACACTTGGATTAAACTTTATCGCCGAGATAGTAATAGTGATAATTCTCAGGTTTCTTATTACTTGAAGGGTGAATTGGTATCATTATTACTGGATTTACTAATTCGTAAGTGCCATCACAATCAACGCTCTCTCGATGATGTAATGCGTCTGATGTGGCAGAAGTTTGGCGCTTGGGAAATTGGTTTTACTCCCCAAAATCTCCGAGATGCGATTGAGTCAGTGGCAGATATGGATTTGGGCTATTTCTTTGACAATTATGTTGATGGAACTATTGAACTTCCTTTTGATGAATATCTCGAACCTTTTGGGTTAAAATTGATTGGCGTTCATGATGAAGATGCTCCTCCGTACTTAGGCGCGATCGCAAAATCGGAACATGGACAGGAGATTGTTAAGTTTGTTGAAGCTAACTCTCCCGCGAGAATAGCAGGAATCGATCCTGGGGATCAATTACTGGCTATTAACGGTTGGCGAGTCACTGCTGAACAATTGTGCGATCGCCTTAAAGATTACCAAGTGAATGATACCATTGAAATAACTCTGTTCCACGAAGATGAACTCCGAACTTTACCTGTAACTTTGGGGAAATCTCCTCCCACTCGCTATCAAATCCTTCCCATAGACAATCCTACCGATGAGCAAAAACATAACCTAACTGGTTGGCTGGGATAATTGGGGAGTGTGAAATACGGCGGTTCCCGCTATACAGAGTCAGAAATAAGCAACAACTAACAACCAATAACCAGGGTTTGCTGAGAAAGTCTTGTCGTGAAGGTGGGGTGCTATAGCTTAGAGTGCTAATTCAGTTAGGGAAAAGTACCAGGAATAAGAGTTACAGCTCTGAAAATTCATGGAATTTTTAACTTAAACGGGAAAATTTATCCACACAAAAAACCATACCCCACACCCTCACAAAAAAACTTTTTCCGCAAACCCTATATATTTCAATAGAGCGGATAAAATCTGATTAAGGAACAAAAAACTACAGAAATCCTAAGTTCCCAATTGCAACTGCTTGTTCCCACAATATTTCAGAGAACAATGAACAATGAACCATGAACCCTTACAAAGATTCCGGTTGTTGTCCAGAAACAACAGGGGCAGTTGCCTTTAAATGTAAATCGGGACAATCACCAATAACTTGCTGTAAATTCCACTCATTCTTAAATAATAAAACCGGACGACCCCAATTATCCTTGACTGTGACAGTATTAAACAAACGTCCGGCTTTTTTGAGTGCATCCCAGCCGCCAGCGACCCAACGTGCCAAACTGTAAGGTAGCATTTCCAGATAAGTTTCCACTCCATATTCATTGAGCAGCCGAAACTGAACTACCTCAAATTGTAATTGCCCGACTGCGGCTAAAATGGGGTTCCGTTTCGATTCATCCACCGAATACATAATCTGGATTGCCCCTTCCTCTCGCAACTCGGAAACTCCTTTATGGAATTGTTTGAACTTAGAAGGATTTGGATTTTTCAGATAAGAAAATAGTTCGGGAGAAAAACAGGGAATTCCTTCGTACTCTAATTTCTTGCCATTATAAATAGTATCCCCGATCGCAAAAACTCCTGGATTGTTCAAACCAATCACATCTCCGGGATAGGCGACATCAATTGATTCTCTGTCTTGGGCAAATAGTTTTTGAGGTCTGGATAAACGGACAATTTTACCAGTCCTGGCATGATTGACGGTCATGTCCTTTTCAAACTTTCCCGTACAAACTCTGACAAAGGCTACCCGATCTCGATGTTTGGGATCCATATTGGCTTGGAGTTTAAAGACAAATCCAGTAAATTCAGGATAAGTTGGGTCAATTTCACCGCTTGTGGAATTGCGGGCAGCGGGTTTGAGGGCGTAATCGAGAAAAGAATCGAGGAATAACTGTACGCCAAAATTAGTCATGGCACTCCCAAAGAAAACGGGTGTCATCATCCCTTTGTGGAGTTGGGCTAAATCTAATTCAGGGCCAATCCCCTCAATTAGTTCTAAATCTTCCTTGAATTGATAATAAAGTTCTGGTTCTAATAACTTCTCAATCCGGGCATCTCCCAAACTTACTACTGTATTTTTTGCTTCCCTGGTTCCGTGGGCACTTCTCTCAAACAGGTGAATTTCCTGAGTTAAACGGTCAAAAACTCCCTTAAAGCGATCGCCCATCCCAATCGGCCAGTTTACGGCATAAGTTTGCAATCCCAGTTCTTGTTCAATTTCATCGAGCAATTCTAGAGGTTCTCGTCCCGGACGGTCAAGTTTATTGACAAAAGTAAAGATGGGCAGATTCCGCATCCGACAGACTTCAAACAATTTCCGCGTTTGGGGTTCCAACCCTTTTGCCGCATCAATCAGCATCACCGCATTATCGGCGGCAGCAAGAGTCCGATAGGTATCTTCGCTGAAATCTTGGTGTCCTGGAGTATCGAGTAAATTAATCTGACAATCGCGATATTCAAACTGCAAGACAGTGGAGGTGATGGAAATACCGCGCTGTTGTTCCATTGCCATCCAGTCAGAGGTTGCCTTTCTTTGTGCCCTCCTCGCCTTAACTGTACCTGCTTCGTGAATAGCACCTCCGTAGAGCAATAGTTTTTCCGTTAGCGTCGTCTTTCCGGCATCGGGGTGAGAAATAATGGCAAAGTTGCGACGACGAAGTACAGCAGCTTGCAATTCAGCCTGAATTTCAGTGGGCATCCAAAATACGCGATCGGGTAACTCTACAGATATTATCAAGTCAAAAGTCCAAAATAGCAAACAATGTCCCAAGTCACCCATTCAAAAACAGGGCAGATGCTATAGCCCAGAAGGCAGATGCCATAGCCCAGAGGGCAGAGGAAACAGAAAAAAACTCGATCGCTCAAAAGTCAAATATGCAAAAGATGAAGAATTTCCCGTTCCTCAAACAAATAAGTAAGAACCAGTTACAAAATCAATCCGGATGCTAGTGACTTTATCTGTAGATGGGGATATGTGTCTCCTGGCATGGACAATTATCTCCGGCGACAGAGGTTATCGGGCTTAAGGATAATTGAAATTTTGCCGTGAATTTCCGTAAGTAACTAGATAGGTGTCAAGAAAATTTATACCCAACTATTGAGATGAGTGAACCTCCCCCACAGAGCATTCGCTCATTTTAGTTTTTAGTTGAGGTATTTATAGTTTGACAAGTTCAGTTCATATCTTCATTTGAAGGAGATTTGGACAAATCGTTCATTTCTAAAATTCATAGGACTAGGCTAACATGATTAGAACTAATATTTGGATTGTTCTCTGCCTTTATATTGTTTACGCTTTGGTTAGCACTCCACTGTTTATTTTCACATCTGGCGGCTGGATATCGATCTTTTTTTATTTGGGCATTGCTGGAATATTTTACGCGATCAGCACAATTTTACTTTTTATTAGTGCCACATCTCGTACCTCCAGAAAAAAAACTCATGTCACCATAAAAACCAAGCTATTGCTACTAACTCTTGTACTTCAATTCTTTGTGGTTGTCTTTAATTACGGAAGTTGCGGTCAAGAGATATGTTCGGAAGGCTTTTTGCCCAGTATTTTGGCAGATGCGAATCTGCCGATAATTTTAGCACCGCCTTTTGTTGTGGTTATTTTTGCTTTACTTTTGTATTTGGGTTTTTTGTCTTTGTTTTTATTTGATGTAGCTTGAGTGTAATAACGGATCGGGATCTGCTATGGAAGTTGACAGTTATTCGATCTCGATCAAATCTTTTTTTCAGCAAGGCTTTAAGTCTCTATTTAGGGCTTGCTGTATAAGTC
>DOIX01000237.1:45786-51289 GCA_003511885.1 Cyanobacteria bacterium UBA11153 | reverse complement strand
TTTCACGGAAACTCGAAAATTGTGCCACACCAAAAAAAACACACCCCATCCTCACGATCCCACTTTTTTAGCAAACCCTATTTATGAGATTATTTATGTCCTAACTAATAGGTTATTCCCTACCTCAACAATGTAAGTTAATTCTCTTTATTCTAGTGCCTTCAATAAGGATAGCTTGATCAGGGAATGTGCTTCAATAATGAAGTATAGTTCCAGAGAGGGAAGAATATAAGATGATATCAAAGAGAATTGAACAACTGAAAAACAGTTTACTATCTCTGTTTCTGAAATCAAACTGTCCCTTATGCAATCGCCCTGCCGAAACTGAAGTATGCCAATACTGCCAGCGACAGTTACAAAGATGTAAACTTAGCGACCATAGTAAATTATGGCAAGGAGAATTACCTGTATTTATCTGGGGAAATTACGGGCATGGCTTAAAAAGAGCGATCGCAGCATTAAAATACGACAATCAACCCCAATTGGCAAGACCTCTCGGTTTCTGGTTAGCTGAGGCTTGGCTGAAATCTCCCGTTGCCAAAAATACTCCAAACTTAACAGTCGTCCCCATTCCCCTCCATCATCGCAAGCAGAAAAGTCGGGGATTTAATCAAGCAGAGCTAATTGCCGCTAATTTTTGTCAGATTACCGGGTATCAACACCAACCCTTCGGATTGGAAAGAATTCGGGAAACAGATGCCCAATTTAGCTTATCGCCAAAAGAGCGATCGCAAAATTTAGCTGAAGCCTTTACAATCGGCAAATCCTTTCGCCAAAAGCCACCCACCTCTCCTGTATTGATTGTTGATGATATCTACACCACAGGCGCTACAGTTATCTCAGCCACTAAGACTCTACATCAGAAAGGAATACAGGTATATGGAGTAGTTGCCCTTGCCTCTTCTCACAAATAGTCTTTCCCTGTCCCCCAGCCCCTCTTCCCCCACTCCCCCTAGGGTTATCTAGTTCGCCAGGAAAACCTCCACTATAGTTAAGGGGGATATATCGAACCGTATGCGAGTACCCAAGGGTAGTTTAGTGGCGGATGTTAGCGAAGCGGGACGAAGTCCAAGGCGCTTAAATTAAGGGGTATCTCCTGCGGAGACGCTGCGCGAACAATACCCCTTAATTTAACCTTTAATTTGGCACTACCTATCAGTAAATCCTCTATTCTATAATAATGAGATGCTGACACTATGATGTCAAAGTTCCCAGCCCTACTCCACATGGACACCCTATTGGAGTTGATATTGGGTTGCCAAAATTCTGGGCAACTAGCGATGGCGTTTTCGTAAAACCTCCCAAGTTCTTTAAAAGTTTGCAAGGTAGGTTGTTAGCGAAGCGGGGCGAAGCCCAATTGCTGCAACGCAGGGTGAACAGAAAACAACGGAGGTCGAAAACCTACGAAAAACAACGCCTTAAAGTTGCCCGACTTCACCACCAAATTCACAACAAAAGGAAGGACTTTCACTATAAACAAGCCCATGAACTTGGCGATGCAGGCGATATGATTTTCATGGAAGATCTAGATTATCGCACCAGCGCTAAGGAAATGTTTGGAAAACAGATGCTTGATGGAGCATTTAGTCAGTTTAGAACTATCGTTAAGTATGTGTGTTGGAAACGTGGAAAATTCTTTGACGTAGTTGATGCTTCTTGGACTTCTCAAGAGTGCCCTGAATGTGGTGGGGAAGTGAAAAAAGACATGAGTGTTAGAATTTATAACTGTCCTCACTGTGGATACACAACAAATAGAGATGTAGCAGCAGCTCAGAATATCAGAAACCGAGGAATTAAACTAATTAGTACCGTTGGGCAGACGGGAATCGAAAGCGCCTGTGCAGTCGAGCTACCGGGGACTGATGAAAGTCAGTCCAGGCAAGTGGCGAAATCTCGCAAGAGAGTAACCAGGAAACCTAAGAAGTGATTCTTGGGAAGCCTACACCATAATCTCTGATTTGGTGTAGTCGGATGTCACAATCGCGATAGCAGTTAAGGAATGGGAGTATTTAACATAATTTATGACATCTGCAACTAAATCTTATACAGAAGTCCAAATTGCTGCTTGGCTGCGCGGTTTGTTTACGGTAGCCTGGGCAGATGGTCACTTCGATTCAGAGGAACAAGAGGTAGTGCAGCAACTCCTTAATGAGGAACTGGCGACTGGAAGCAGTTTACCATCTCTGGATCAGCAAATTTCTCCAGAAGAACTAGCGGCAGGATTAGGGACAGATCCCAACACAGCAGAAAATTTTATCAGAACTGCTGTCATGATCGCATTAGCAGATGGTATCTATTCAATTGCTGAAGCCGATGTTTTGCAGCAATTCTGTACAGCTTTAGGGTTAAAGGTAGTAGCTTTAGATGCTCTGCGGGCTACACTTTGTCAACATAAACCGATTGAAGAATCTGATGCTACCCAAGAATTACCTCAAAAACCAGGAACTTTACCTCAGCGAGAGGCTGATGTTTTGCAGCCAATGCGAGAATGGTTGGATGGGATGGAAGTTCACGATCCACGGGTAGCGCGATTTATCTGTAAAATGATTCCATCCCAATGTCCCTTTGAGCGAGATGTCAAGCTATTTGGTCACAAAATTATTCACATTCCCCCCATGTGTAAGATTAATCCCCTCTACGAACAATTAGTAGGTTTACGCTTTCGCGCTTTATCCTATTTGGCAGACGATAGGGGTGAAGATATATCTCAATATTTATGAGGTGAGAGGTGAGATGTAAGATGTGAGAGGCAATATCATGTCCGGAAAATTACCCTTAATTAAAACTTTTCACGTCAGGAGTGTCTCCGTGTCACGAGCTTCACCCCCAACTATGGGTAATCAAACGGACATTATCTAAGAGATAAGAGGGGATTGGGAGGTAAGAGGGAATAGGAAAGAGAAAGGATTGTACCCCATTTGCTACAATCCTCTCTTCGATTAGTAACTAGCAATTAGTCATTAGCCATTATGAAATTTATCGACCGAGTAGAAATTGAAGTAGCAGCAGGGAAAGGTGGAGATGGGATGGTGGCATTCCGGCGGGAAAAATATGTACCTGCTGGGGGACCATCGGGTGGGAATGGGGGAAAAGGTGGTGATGTAATTTTTACGGCTGTGGAACACCTGCAAACCTTACTAGATTTTAAGTATACCTATCGCTTTCAAGCCGAAAATGGGGGAAGGGGAGGGCCGAATAATCGTACAGGTGCAAATGGGAGCGATCGCGAAATTTTACTTCCTTGCGGTACGGTGGTCTATGATGCCGATACAGATGAAATCCTATGCGATTTAGTTGCATCGGGACAAAGTTTCTGCGTCGCCAAAGGTGGGAAAGGAGGATTGGGCAATCAGCATTTTTTAAGCAATCGCAATCGCGCCCCCGATTATGCCTTACCAGGATTACCAGGAGAGGAACGGCGTTTGCGTTTAGAATTAAAGTTATTAGCCGAAGTTGGTATTATTGGCTTGCCCAATGCCGGAAAATCTACCCTAATTTCATCCCTTTCCGCCGCACGTCCTAAAATTGCCGATTATCCCTTTACGACACTAGTACCGAATTTAGGTGTAGTCCGGAAACCGTCAGGAGATGGTACAGTTTTTGCCGATATTCCGGGATTAATTGAAGGGGCACATTTAGGTGCGGGTTTAGGTTACGAATTTCTCCGGCATATCGAACGGACAAAACTGTTATTACATATAATTGATGCTACGGCTGAAGATCCCATTGCTAATTATCAAATTATTCAAGAGGAATTATACTCCTATCAACGGGGATTAGCCCAACGTCCCCAAATTATCGCCATTAATAAAATAGATGCTATGGATCCAGAAATTGTCGATGAAATTGCTATCCAAATTAATCGCTTAACACAAGTACCCGTTTTCCAAATTTCTGCGGTAGCTCGTCAAGGATTAGATCCTTTATTAGGTAAAATTTGGGAATATCTGGATCGATTAACTTCAGATAACTTATTGAATTCGACGGTGATATATAGCAAGGGACTGGGGGCGAGGGACTAGGGGCTGGGGAAGAAAGCTGTCTAATCAAGGATTTGAGGAATTGAAAATGTCTTAACTGCCCTAGTGGTTGCTGTAATTGTCAAAATCAGAAATCCCTCGGATAAATTGTCTGGAATAATTTGGCTAGAAAATTAGCCCAATAAACAAATATAGTAAGGGACTATTGTCTCTTGGATCGGGAAGAAAGCTGTCTAATCAAGGGTTTGAGGAATTGAAAATGTCTTAACCGCCCTAGTGGTTGCTATAAAAGTCAGAAAAATCAGACCATAATCTAGACAAACACAAAGAAAATATTTCCGATACCAAGCAGAATTAACTTATGAAAAATGATGGCAAAAAAATCAGTAAAATTGCTGTAATTGGCGACATTCATGACTTGTGGGAGGCAGAAGACGCGATCGCACTTCAGCATTTGGCAGTTGATTTAGCCCTATTTGTTGGGGATTTCGGGAATGAGTCGGTAGAGATAGTACGAGAAATTGCCGCGCTGGATATTCCCAAAGCAGTAATGATGGGAAATCACGATGCCTGGTATACCGCCTCAGAGTGGGGTAGAAAAAAATGTCCTTACAACCGGGAGGAAGAAAACTGGGTACAGGAACAATTAGACTTACTAGGAGAAACCCATGTCGGATACGGATATCTCGATTTTCCTCAATTTCAGCTTTCCGTAGTTGGGAGTCGTCCCTTTAGTTGGGGAGGAGGAGAATGGAAAAATCACGAATTTATGGAAGATTTATATGGAATCATCGATTTCTCAGAATCCAGCGAACTAATTCTACGTGCAGCCAAGAGTACAAAATATAATACCATTATTTTCCTTGGACATAACGGACCGACAGGATTAGGCGATAAGCCAGAAGCCCCTTGCGGCAAAGATTGGCAGCCATTAGGAGGAGATTACGGAGATCCAGATTTTCAAATTGCGATCGCCCAAACCCAAGAATTAGGTAAAAATATTCCCTTGGTTACTTTTGGACACATGCACCACCGCCTCCGCCACACCAAGCAACGACTTCGAGAGATAGTTAGCACCGATGCCCTAGGTACAGTTTACTTAAATTCTGCTAGCGTACCCCGAATTATCGAAACTCAAACAGATAGACTCCGGAATTTTTCCCTGGTTTCTCTGGAAAACGATATAGTATCGGAAATTTCCCTAGTTTGGGTAGGGCAGGATTATGCTGTAGTGTCCGAAGATATCCTATACAGTCGAGAAAAACCCCTCCCCTGCTCTTGAGAGGGGATAAATTCTGATTTTCTAGATAGGGCTTGGTTCGGATAGACTTGATCTTCATACTAGATATCAGATATGATAGATCGAGATGGAGAGGTGGCAGAGTGGTCGATTGCGTCTGACTTGAAATCAGATGAACCCTTACGGGTTCCGGGAGTTCGAATCTCCCCTTCTCCGTATCAAACTCTTCGCGATCGCAAAGTTGATAGTTAGGGCTTGCGGTATAAGTCATTAACCTTGACAA
>DOIX01000237.1:41054-45399 GCA_003511885.1 Cyanobacteria bacterium UBA11153 | reverse complement strand
ACTTTTTCAGCAAACCCTAGTTAACAGTCTGTATGGTGCGTTATGCGCAAGCTAACGCACCATATAGGGCTTGCTGAATAAATGGCTCTTTGAGAGGATTGTCTCTCTAGGGTGCTTGTAGCGCCACTAACTGATTCTCTGGCAAATAACTCTTAAAAATACCATAATCCGCCAAAACTAACACTAATCGTAGGGGCGAATCAGGTTCAATCTGTAAATCTGCCCAAGGTACAGCCAATTCCAAACATTGATTGATGGCAACTTGGGCGCGACTGACTTTAGGATGCCATTGATAATTGGCGACTGCCTCTTGAAACCAACAAGATTGACTGAGCAAATTAATTCCTAACTGATGGTGGAATAAATAATTGAGGGGTGCGATATCGGGAATTTCAGCTAAAGGTGCTGGACTATTGTGAACGTGGCGATTAGGATAAAACCATAATAAATGTAATTCGCCTGGAATATCCTTGCCAATTTGTACGCCAGTTTGGAAATCTAACCGCAAGTAAAAATTCAGGTGATCCACACCATACCACAATCTTTGAATTGGACTACTTTGGTGCATTGTGCCCCGCGCACCGCCTACTTCAATTCGTCCAGCTTTATCCCAATCTTGTTCATCTCCAATCCCATTAATTACGGGATGAATAAAGCTTTCTGGTTGATGTTCCCCTCTGGGTTGGTGAATTTCGACAGGTTGTTTAATACTAGGAGGAATAGGTTCATTTAAGGCTTGATAAATAGCGGCAAGATGTTCGCGAAATAATTGGTCAAAAATGGCATCTTGGTTAGAAGAATGTCCTTCACCAAACCACCAAAACCAATCGGAGCCTTCTGCGGCGTAAAGTGCTTCCCAAACTTCGGGATTATTTTCCGGTGTTGCTTCCGGATGATTGGCTAAAGTTTGTCGTGCTTCTGCTAATAAATCCCAAGCGCGATTTTTCGCGGGATCCCCAATCCAAGTCGTAAAATTACCATCTACCCAGGAACCACTATGGAGTTTTTCTGCTGGCAAAGTTTCTGTAGGAGGAAACTCTTCAATAAATTCCGATACGGTAACTAGTTTAATCTCTGGATGGTTGCTGAGGGTTTCATAGAGCAATTCCAGGAAAGGTAAACCATCCTTTTCATAAAATTCCCAACAGTTTTCACCATCTAAAGCAATATTAACTAGCCAAGGTTTCTCCAGGGTAGTAGCGCCAGTGCCTTGACGATATTTGAGATTTCGCGCGATCGCGTCTAAATGTCCCACAAAATCGGCAACAGCTTTCTCTGCTGGCATTGCACTATAGGTAAAGCCAATTAAATCCGATAAGCGATGATCGCGAAAGACAATAGATAAATCTCCTGATGGTGTTTCCAAACGATAGGGACGATAAAGCCATTCTGGTTCAGAAATATTGCCCGTTTCATCTCGGTGGAAAAAATGTTGGAGAGTCCATCCTAACACTGCCTCATCCGAACAAATCCATTTAAACCCTTGTTTAGTAATATAAGGTAAAATTTCCGGACTTACAGATTGTTCAGAAGGCCATAATCCTCTCGGTGTCCGACCAAATCTATCTTGATATAAATCCCAAGCTTTTTCCAGGTGGCGAGGAATATCTTCTGCCCATTGAAAGCGATATTGAGGCAGTGCCATATTTGATACAGCAACGCGACCTGCATCAGTATCCGCAAGTAAGGGTAAAATGGGATGAGTGTAGGGCGTGGTGGTAATTTCCAGTTGACCGGAATCTTGCATTTTCCGGTGCTGAGGGATAATCCGGCTCAGGATTTGTTTCTGTTTGGTAAAAATTCGTTGGCGATCGCTTAAAGTAAAATTACGTCCTTGTTTTAACCAAGTAGCAATTTCCGGATCGTCCCAAAACATAGGATCGAACCAGGCCAAATTATGCCATGCCAGTAAATCGCTATATTCTCGCAGCGTCCAATTTTCCAAACACCAAGTCTTCCCTGCCTCCCGTCGCATTTCATAAAGTTCTCGATAACGAGGATGAGGATCGATTAAAGTATGATGATTAGCATCAAAGAAATGCTCGATAATAAAGCGACGGTGTTCGGTATTGAGTTGTTCGGTGGGTGTAAGGGTAACTGTAAGATAAGGATCGAAAGCTCTACCAGCGCTATAATCCTCCAGTTGTAAAATTAGAGATGGTACCAAGTTGATAGTTTGATGAAGTTTGGGATACCTCTCCAGGAGGAGGACTAAATCCAGATAGTCTTTTGTACCATGGAGTCGTACCCAAGGGAGGCGGTATTGCCCCAGTTTCGACAACTCGCTATTGCGGCTTTTATAGAGAGGTTGATGCTGATGCCAGATTAAGGCGACGTATAAAGGATAAGACATGAGTTCTAGTTAAAGAGTATCCTGAAATACTTGGTTCGATTTACTTAAAAATTCCCGATCCCAAGTTGCAGTCTAATAGACATCTCCTTTCAAAGAATCTGAAATCCTTATCTTCCCTAGAGCAAAACCTAGTTTCTGGAGATGTCTGATGTAGTAGATTGATGTTCCCCGCGTCTGTGCGTCTGTGCCTCAGAGCGTCTATCTTAACTACCATCTCTCAAGGCAACTTCGGATCGCCCAAGGGAGTTTTGAGGTTTAAGGTTCCCGTGTTGATTATACTGGATTACAGGAAAAGATGGTGAAGCGATCGAATTTTGGGGAGGAATGAAATCCTCATGACATTTACACACTTTAAATCAATCGATCGAGTTCAAGCAGAATATAATTAGAATCATCCTCCCTCCATCTTCAAGAATAAATAAAATTAATTGAGCCACAATTCACGATAACTGTTCATGATGAAATCCCCATATTCACCGCACAAAATCTGTATAGCGCTCCGGAATAATCCGGAGCAAATAATACAAACCAGAATAACACTGAAAGCCAATGTACAAAAACACATTGTAAGAAGGAACAAAAATATTCACACCAGCAATAGCCAAGACAATATTGTGATTAATTTTTAACTTATACCACTCATTGATTAATATCGAAAAACAAACTAACACCCCAAAAAAGCCCATACCCATCATCCGGCTAGTATCAACAGAAGGTATAATCGTAACAGCAGGAACCAAAATTAGAGCAAGAATCGCCATCAACAACTTTCTCTCTCCATCCTGCCAAAGTTTCCACAATAAATATAATACAATGGGCAAAACAAGTTTATAAGCCAAAAACAAACCACCTAATCCTAAAACAGGATTGTTCAGCCAATAATACAAGCCACTCTCTCCTTCAACTTCAGACTGAAGCGATACAGCTTTCACCAGATTAAACCCATTTCCACCTAACCAGATAACAAAGTACAAACCTATAACAGCCAAACAATTAGCAATTTCTCTCCGAGGGAAACAGAGCCAAATAATGGGTATAAATACAAAAATACTCACTTCATGAGTCGCCAGAGACAGAGCAAATATTGAAAGTCTTTCTTGACGATTCATGGGAATCGAAGCCGCAATTAATAGAAGGATAAAGAAAAACTGTTCGGTATAACCAGGAGTTTGAAAATTAAACAGAATAAAACTACTTGTTGCCAGAGATAGATAACAAATAAATCTGAGCCATGAATTAACCATGAATGATTTGGGTCGAACAAAACTAGAACGATCGAAATTAGATAAACTAAAAATCTTAGACTCAACGAATGACAAAGACATGAAAATCAGGATATATGTACAAAATAGAGAAAACAAGTAATAAAGAATTGGGCCATCCATTTGGAGAAAATGGGCAATAGCCATCATGAGAAGCCGTCGATAATACCAGCCTGCATTTTGACTAAACGGCTCCGTGCTATGGATGGCATAGTGAATGCCCATCCCGCCACTTCCTAAAGGGTATCGATAAGGAAATACGAGGATTGATAGAGTTAAAAAAATCAATAAAGATCCGATTAATCGATTGATTGTTCCTTTATTTAACAAGGATTTTTTTTCTATTTTTATGGCTCGAAAAATTGGCAAAAATAACAAGCCAATTGCGATATAGAACAATAAGCTTTTGATCGGAATAATAGCTACTTCTACAATCAAATCACTCCAATTATCGATCGCAATTTTTTTCATGACAAGAGGTGGCAAATATCGATCGGGATTGGGCCAAGATTCGACGAGGTGACTTACGACAAGGAGTATCCTATTTTTCGGCGAATTTACCACCAGATACATTGTTAAAACAGATAACCAAAAAATATATGGATGAAGGAGATCCTTCCGATCGGAATTTTTCCATAAAATATACTGCTTATACCTGTTGATTTGCTTCAGCATATTATTGCTTCCTGAAAAATATAAATAGCAAGGTTTGTAGTAGGCACTTAAGTGC
>DOIX01000237.1:31052-40841 GCA_003511885.1 Cyanobacteria bacterium UBA11153 | reverse complement strand
GCACTTAAGTGCCTACTACAAACTAGTTTGGTAGAGCCTGACTTAATAAGCTATGGAGCAGGTAAATTGAACAGTGGATATCAAGATATAGATCGAATTATGTCCTCTATCATACCCAACTGAAAACTGCGATAATCTGATATCTCTGTTATGACAACCGCCACATCGGTTAGAGCAGAAATAAAGTCATGAATAGAGGATTAAACCCTTGCTATGTCAAAGGTTTGATTCCTCTCAAATAAGCTGTCACACTTTTAAATTGCTTGTTGAAACAGACGCTCCTCACGGGGAAAGAGGGAGACAAGGGGAGGGTTTGACGGCTTGTTTCTTAACTGAATCATATCTACTTTAGATGCGTAGCAGCTTAATTGTCAATTGTCAACTACCATAGAAGCGACGATAGCTTCCATAAGATTTAGTTGCTTCTTCTGGAACACCATTGGCAACTATACCTAAGATGGAAGCCCCAGAAATCTTTAATCCTTCAAAAGCTTTCATTACCTGAGAACGATCGGTTTTTTCAATCCCTACCACCAAAATCGTACCATCTGCTTTAGCCGCAATAAGATTGCCATCACCAATACCCAAGAGGGGTGGAGTGTCATAGAGTACCAAGTCGAAACGGGCTTGAAATTGTTCCCTGAGATACTCCATCTTAGCAGAAGAAAGAAGTTTGATCGGATCTGATAAATTTTGACCGCTTGTCAGTACAAAAAAGTTTTCATCTAAGGGAGATTTCTGAATTGCGTCATCTATACTTAAGTCTGAGGTAATCAGTTCGCTAAGTCCCTGTTGATTGGGCAAATCTAACCGAGTATGAAGCTGAGGATAGCGCAAATCCGTATCGATGAGGAGGACTCGTTGACCAATAGTAGCTGCCGTTTTGCCAAGATATACAGAAATCGTCGTTTTCCCATCACCAGGAACAGATGAACTAATTGCTAAGGAATGGATCGGCTTTTTTGCACTCATCAAGCGGATGGTAGTATAGAGAGAACGAAATGCTTCCATAAAAGGGGAACCGCTATAGTAGCGATCTTTGAGACGATTGCCAAATCGCATACTTGCTTTAGTCTTATCAGCCCAATCAGCCACCTGTGCCACAATCGCAAATTGCCGCGATTTTTTCGGTAATTTTTGTAATTTCTTGACAATGGGAATAATCCCGATAATTTGAACTTTGGTAGCACTTTTGATTTCATCAGGGCTGTGGAAGACAGTCTGAAGAATCTCCACTAGAAAACCAACACCTATCCCCAGGAGTATACTGAGAATAACTGCGATCGCTAATGGTCGTCTTAGGGCAAAAGCTTCCACGGGAACCAAGTTACCCTTCTCATTCCGCCAGAGTTGAGGTGGATTAATCAATTCCCAAGGTATTTCTTGCTGTGCGGCATTTAGTTTCAGTGCTTCTCGTTTGACCAGAAATTCCTTCAAGTTATCTGTCGCAACGGTTAATTGGCGCTGCAAATCCGTAACCTGACGGGAAACTGCTGGTAATTGAGCTAGTTTTTGATTGATTTGATTTTCACTTTGAATAATAGTGTTGTAGCGATCTTCCAATCCTTCAATTTGACCTGCAAGCTTTTCCAGTATTCCTTCTGATTTTTTTCTCAACAAAAGCTGAAGATTTGCTTGCTTTTCTCTCAATAACTCTATTTCGTCGCTATCTTCCCTAAATTGGATTGACTGTGAAGCAATCTGAGCTTCTACAGTCTGTAGTTCTTTGCTAATTTCCTCGTAAGCATTGCCTTCTGTGGAGACAACACCTGTGGGATTATTTTCATTTAACTGTTGTTTTAAGGTGGCGTATAGGGCTTTAGTTTCTGCCAGTTTTACTTCAGTATTTAATCGTTCTTCCCTAATTGTCAGGGAATGTCTTTTGAGAAGATCGTCTGCTAAGGCCGGATCGATGAGATTATATTGCTGCCTGAGCTGTTGAAGTTGTCCTTGAATTTTATCAACTTGGTCTTGTAGATTTGGTAGCTGACTTTCAATAAATACTAGTCCCTGTTTCAAGCTTTTCTGTCGTTCATCTAAACTGTAGTTGAGATAGCTGTCGGAAATTGTTTTCAAGACAAAGAGAATTTTTTGCGTATCTGGAGATTTGTAATGAATTTCTAAAATTTTAGTTCCTTCTTGTCGATCCTCTTTTTCAAATGTCATTCGATAAATCGCCAAACTTGCCATCAGGGAGTTGTAGTCAACTTCTGGGTATAAAACTTTGAGTTTTTTCAGGATGGGATCGATAATTTTCGGACTCTGTAAAACTCTAATCTGAGTCTCGTAATCCAATAAACTGGTTCGATCTACTTCAATTGATTGGAGGTTAGTATTTTGATTTTGCGAGAGCAAAAATTGTCTATTTAAGCGATTTTCTGCTGTAGCTGGTTCAACTAAAAGCTTAAAGGAGCCTTGATACTCTGGAATCATCTGACGCTTGTTCCAAACCAGGATAGCCCCAGAGCTTACCATCAGTATTAGTGCCATACTGGCGATGACCCAAATGCGGCGACGGATTACGGTAAAAACCCAAGCTAAATCAATGGTTTGTCCGTCGCTGGCTTCAGGGGAAGCTGCGGGATCTTGAGGTAATAGCTGATGGGATTTACCATTAGGCTTGGATGGAATCATTACGAAATCGTCGTCGCTAGGCATCTTGACACCTCTGAAGTTTTGACTTGACTGGAACCTTGGTCAAATTGACCAATTCGGTTCGTTCCAGTTTGGGTAAGGACAAGTTAAAGTTAATGGACAGATATTGTTTTTTTATGTAACCGAGTAAATCCTTTCTGAGATTACGCCATCACAATCTGGCTCAGAAATGGGGCGATCGCTGCGATTGCCCGATCGCGTCAGGTTGAGCAGGTTATTAAGCAATCTGTCATAAAAATACAAGTATAGCAACCGCCACATCAGTATTGACATCAATAAGGTCATGAATAGATCGAAGTAGCCTTCCTGAGTAAAAGGTTTGATTTCCACTGTTATAACTGTCAACTGTCTGCTGCTATATAACCTCTAGAAGAAGATGCCTAATAGTTTGAGAATATTGAACAAGTTTAACACTTTATCTACAGGTGATAACGTCGTTCCCACCGCATCTGTAACTCTGGCGACATTAGAACGATCTACAATAATGATGTCGTTATTACGGAGTGTGGGGTTGCTTTCCTCGTTAATTCCTCGGGCGAGATCGATGGGTACTGTTCTTTTGGAAACAGTACCATCGGGATTTAAGCGAATTAAAGCCACTTCTCCTCCATTGGCACGCTTTTCATCAAAACCACCCGCGACTAAAATCGCCTGATTTAAGGGAGTATTGGGGGGAACCTCTACCACTCCAGGTTTGGCAACTTCTCCAACCACGCTAACTTTAATTGTGGTTGGTGAAAAACTAGCATCCGCTAATTCAGTGGCTTCGGCAGGGTTAACATCGGTGGCAGTTGGGATGATAATCGTATCCCCGTCTTGTACCACTGTATCTTGGTGGAAATCGCCAGCTTGTATGAGTTGCCATAAATCCACAGAAATAATTTGTTCTCCACCCGCTTGAGTGTTTCGGCGGATGGAAATCCGACGAATATCAGCCATGGGTTTAATCCCCCCTGCCAGTTGGATTGCCCGCGTCACCGTCGGAAATCCTTGATTTCCGACTGTTGTGGTAGTATTTCCCCCAATCAAGACATAGCCTCCCGGGCGGTTGACTTCGCCGATGACTGCCACGGTGCGGGGAGTGTTAGTTGTGGGTGCAAAGCCTGTGGTGGCTATTCGTTGTGCCTCCGCCAGATTGACGCTGGTAGCTGTGGGGACAAAAACCACATCTCCATCTCGCAAGACGAGGTTTTGCCGTTGATTACCAGTTTGGACAAGATTCCACAAATCGATGGTGTGGACTTTCTCTCCACCGTTGACTTGGCGGCGACGGATTTGTACCTGACGAATATCTGCCGCTAGGGTAACTCCTCCTGCTTGCTGCAACGCTAGAGTTAAGGTAGCTGATTCCACTGCCGTCTGACCTCCTGAACTTCTGTCTAGGGAGAGTGCGTAGTATCCGGGACGATTTACTTCCCCAGAGACGGAAACATTAATTGGGCGCGGATTAACGAGAATGACAGAGACGATAGGGCGTTTGAGGAGGCTATTATACTTACTGGATATGGTTTGCGCTGCTTGTGCCAGAGTCAATCCTTGAACGGAAACGCTGCCAATTCGTGGTAGGGAGAGGAAGCCTCCAGGAGGAATCAGATATTCCCCGCTATATTGGGGCACTTCCAAAATCTCCAAACGAATGCGATCGCCTCCGCCTAATGTATAATCTGGCTCATACTGGGTAGTGCTAGCTTCAGTTAGCGCGATCGCCCTTTGTCCCGACTTTGCGATCGCTTCGCCTGGTGACAGACTTCCATGCTTCTCAACAGATGGTAGTTGAGCTTGACACTGAGAAACCGGGTAATTAACTAGGAGCGGTACGAACAGAGCCACACCCACCACCACTGATTCCACTCTTTGTTGAGGTAAACCTGGATAGATCATACTGAACCAACTTGCCAGAACTGGATCGTATCTAATTCTATCGTTGAATCTGTTCCTCCTGTAGGTAAAAGATCGTCCATGAGATCAAACTGACGCAGGTTATCTTATGAAACAAATTATTTTCAATCCTGTCATCTTATCCCTGATCCTCTTGAGTGGACTTGTTTATTTGGCAATTGGCTTTCACTTGCTCAATCGCTCTCAAAGATGGGCAATTAACTTTGAAAAACTTTATGTATTTTTATTTATCCTGACTATTGGGGGAGTTGATATAGAATTATTTAGCCGACTCAATCCCACGGCTTTGTATACCATCGGTAAAACTCTGCCCTCGGCAGCTCTCCAACTAGGGATTTATTTTGGTTGTTTGTTGTTAGTTTATTCTCGCTGGCAAGCTCATTTTCAAAAATCTCTTAATTTTTTTGCTAACTTAATTATCAACTCACCTTTCTTTTGTCTTCACCTTTTCTGGATTTTTTTATGTTCTTTGTTGTCCGAGACACCAGGCCAAAGTCTCAAAGCGACTTTGGTCTGTTTATCAGTAACAATATTTTTTATTTATATTGGCAAAGACTATAGTTGGCAAGAATTATTTGATTTGTTACTCTGGTCTCAAGTAGCGATTATCTTGTTGAGTCTATATTATTGTTTGTTAGTCCCCTCAGTTGGCGCTCCTCCTGGTAGAAGCTGGGTTGGTGTCTTGTCTCACAAAAATGCTCTTGGTTCCCAGATGGCTATCTCAGTGATGTTCCTCTATTTGCAATCCCTACGAGTGCCAAAGTACAAGGGGCTATGTTTTTTGCTAATTGGTTTAGCCCTGTTTATGCTTCAACAAGCCAATAGCGGGATGTCTAAAGTTTTATTGGTTATTTTAATATCTTTATTAGGGGTAATTCGTTCGATCAGACGTTTGCCACCTCGGATCGCGTTGAGTTTGATGGGTTTTTTTCTAGCGATAGGAGTGGGGACGATAATTTTACTAATTGAAAATGCCGAATATATTATCGTAGAACAGCTTGGTAAAGATTTGACTCTAACTGGACGGACTTTATTTTGGCCTCTCATCATCAATGCCATCAATAGTCATCCCTTGTTTGGCTATGGCTATCAAGGTTTTTGGCAACCTTGGCGAGGAATTGATAACCCGGCACTTCCGATTAGAAGTCCTAAATTAGGGAATTTTATACCCACCCATTCTCACAATGGTTTTTTAGATATAGGATTAGATTTAGGTTGGTTAGGATTAGCATTTTTTATCATTTCTTTATTGACAACTATTTACTATGGGGTTCTCCATGTAATTCGGAATCCCGATCCAGAATCGGCATTTCCCCTCGTGATTTTAACATCATTAGCTATTGTCAATATCACCGAAACTGGAATTGCTACTGTCACACCTTTTTGGATATTTTATGTGATGATAACTGCCCGGTTTACTATGGACAATATCTCAGATAAATTCAGGAAGAATCGAGAAGTACGCCCACCTTTAGCTCTCGAATCCCCCTCCCAATTCAACCGCTCCGATTTTTGGTAGACTGGGACTAGAGGATAAGCCAAAGCGATTGCCATAGAGTTTCCTAAATTTTTGTAAAGAGTGCCAACCTATCGATGTTAGAGAAAATAGTTGCGAAAATTCAAAAAGTTGGCCCTGGATTGCGCCAAGTAATTACCAATACGGCTTGGCTATTTGCCGACAAAATTTGGCGGATGGCGTTAAGTTTAGTGGTAGGAGTTTGGGTAACTCGTTATCTAGGCCCAACCGAATTCGGTATTTTCAGCTATGGAATTACCTTCGTATCGATGTTTAGTGCGATCGCAACTTTGGGTGGTTTGAATTCCCTCATCGTTAGGGATATTGCTCGGGATCCTGCCTGCAAAGAGGAAAGTCTGGGGACAGCCTTTACACTTCAACTTGTTGGAGGTTTAATTACTCTCTTATTATCAGTAGCGGCAATTACCTATTTTAATCCCAGGGATTCTTTGCTGCAATGGTTAGTGGGAATTATCGCTGCCTCAAGTCTTTTTAATGCCTTTGGCACAGTTGATTTTTGGTTTCAATCTCAACTCCAGTCAAAATATACCATCTTTGCCAAAAATTTTGCCTATTTGTTGGTAGCTACTGTCAGATTATTCTTGATCCAAATCAAAGCACCATTGATAGCTTTTGTTTGGGCAAGGTTTGCTGAATCGGCTGTCACGGCATTGGGGTTATTATTTATTTATCGAAAACGCGGACATCATATTGAAAGGTGGCGATTTAATTGGAGGAGAGCAAAAGAATTATTGCGCGAGTCTTTACCTTTGGTTTTAGCAGGGGTAGCCGTTTATATCTATGCAAATATCGATCAGGTAATGCTAGGCTCTATATTGAAAGACAATAAAAAGGAATTAGGATTTTATGCAGCAGCAGTTAAACTCTCGACTATATTTGATTTTTTACCCATGATCTTGGCATCATCTATTTTGCCAAAGCTGACACAAGTTAAGGCGAGAAGTAATGAAAATTATCTCCAGAAACTTCAGATTTATTTTGATATATCAACAGCCAGTTGGCTAGCTATCGCCATTCCAATTTCGATTTTAGCTCCTTATATCGTACCGATTGTTTACGGTGAGGAGTTTCGGGAATCAATTCCCTTGTTGTCGGTATATGCCTGGTCTCAATTTGGTAGTATGTTTGGTGTAGCCAGAGGGACTTTTCTGGCGATAGAGGGTAAATTACAGTATTCATTGATTTTAAGTGTGGCGGGAGCTTTCTTAAATATAGGGTTAAATTATTTTATGATTCCCAGTTATAAGGCAATGGGAGCAACGGTGGCAACTCTGATTACTTATTTCTTTGTTATTATATTGATGAATTTCTTGATTAAGGATTTGAATATGGTAGGTTTATTGATTTTGCGATCGCTAAATTTGTACAAAGCGGCTTTCAGACTTAAAGGATTAATAAAATGATTGAAATTAAACCCAACATCCAACATCATTCAATTTGTCCCTATGATGGGGCTATGCTCAAACCTATTGAGGTATTATGGCCTGGCTTGGGAATTTATGTTAAAACTAAGTGCGATACCTGTCATACAGAATTTATTGAAGCATTAAGAGTAGGTCATTCCGTAAGAAGACAATATCAAATTGATATTGCTACAGGCAAGCATTTTTATCAAAAAACCAACGATAATTGGTTTACCTGGTATACGGATCCTTTTGGGGAATATTTACAAAATCCTCAACCTGAATCTGTACCAATTACCAAAGAAGTATTTAAAGAGTGTCAGCGTGTTATTATCTTAAATACTATCGATAATGTTTACGGTCATTGTCTCATGAAACTCCTCAATGCCCAGCGACATCTCGATGGCAATCCAGCTTATGGTTTAATTGTTATCGTCCAGCCATTTAAAAGAGCAATGGTTCCCGATGGAGTTGCCGAAATCTGGACAATAGATATACCACTGAGAAATGGTCATTATTACTATCCAAATTTTCATCAGTTTGTCACGGAAGAATTAAAACGCTTCGAGCAAATTTATGTAAGTAAAGCACATTCCCATCCCAGTCAGTTTGATATCACTAGATTTAGTGGAGTACCCAAACATAACTTTGCAGAAAAAGACTATAAAATTACCTATATATGGCGAGAAGATAGACTTTGGTGTCGCACTTTATTTTATCGAATCCTTAGAAAACTTCAAATAATTCAACTAGGGTTATTACTCCAAAACTGGAAAGTCAGAAAATTATTCACACAGCTAAGAGCTAAGTTCCCCAACGCTAAATTTGTAGTCGCTGCCCAAGGTAAAAACACTAAATTTCCCGAATGGATTGAGGATTGTCGAGTAGAAAAATACGATCTAAATACGGATGAAAAAATGAATAAAATTTACTCCCAAAGCCGAGTCATTATCGGTATACATGGATCTAGTATTCTCAAACCCTCTGCCCACGCTGGGATGACAATTAGTTTGATGCCACAACAACGATGGCATGACATTGTAACTGATATTCTTTATCAAGAAGCGGATCCGAGAATTGCTGCCTTTCGCTATCGATATGTCCCGATTGAAATTAGTATTAATGAGATTGTTAACATGGCTACCTCAATGATTCTCAAATATGATGATTTTGTTTCAGATATGATAGCAGATCAAAAATCATAAACACAGATTATATTATCTCGGTTAATATCGACGATTTTCGTAGCAAGCACTTTAGTGCTTGGAAATAGGAGGTTTTAAGGCACTTTAGTGCCTACTACTAATAATAGGGCTAGATAGATGATATTATCTAATTGATTTTGAACAAATACCGCTCGAAACAAATTAGATGAAATTTACCAATAAACTTCTCAAGTAATCAAATAAAAAATCATGACTAAAATTAGCTGTATTATTGTTAGCTACAACAACGGCATATTTCTCAAAGAGTCAATCTTCAGCGTCATTAACCAGACTAAGGCAGTTGATGAAATTATAATTGCAGACGATGGCTCCACCGATGGCTCTAGAGACTTAATTGCCTCACTAGCCCGAGAATATCCCCAAATTAAGCCAATTTTTCGAGAAAAGAATCTGGGCGTAACTCTCAACAGAGATTTAGCGATTAGAGATGCTACCAGCCATCTAATTACTACCTTAGATGGCGATGACTGGTACTCTCCTCAAAAAATAGAAAGGGAGTATCTTGCCATCAAAAATAATCCCGAAGCCATCGCCTATTCCGACGTGAATCTAGCCGATATGGATGGTAAAGTTACTCGCGATTTGGATTTGTCAAATTTTGCCAGTTTTGACATCAAGCAACGATTAAACTGGATTATCTATCATGTCACGGAAATACCCAGAGATATGCTACTGCCGAAAAAACTCTACTTAGAGGTTGGTGGGCTAAGGCATAATCTCGATAAATATGAAGATTGGGAATTAAAAATCCGCATAGCTGCCTATCCCAATCCATGGATACATTCAGGCATCCCTGGTGTAAATTATCGTGCCACAGACTCAGGGTTATCAAAGATTAATCCAATTATTCATGCTAAGTACCAATACCAAATCCTCTTTTTAAATTACGATTCACTTAAATATAATATAGGTAAAACGGGGTTTTGGTTAGCCATGGCAAAAGTTACTCAGAGAGGTTTAAAATCTTTATTTGGTATTCGGAGTAAGTTAAAAAAAATAGGATTTATAGCAGTTGATAGTTGATAGTTGACAGTTAACAGTTGACAGTTAACAGTTGACAGTTAACAGT
>DOIX01000237.1:23420-30777 GCA_003511885.1 Cyanobacteria bacterium UBA11153 | reverse complement strand
GACAGTTAACAGTTGACAGTTAAACGGAAGTTACCCCCGTAGGGGGTACTTCCGTTTAAGAGTGAAAGTCAAGAAACCAGGTTTCTTCAAGAAGCCTGGTTGTTGAAATAACTCAGTTGCATCGACAATTAACAAGCAGTAGCATAGACTGTGGCAGGGTTTTGCCAAGAAGGCGGTTTACGCCTTAATAAAGAGAAAAGTTTCTCATTATCTTCTTCATACAAGTCATAGAGTTTCTGAATTGTTGACTCATTCGGAACTTCCTTATATGTTATGCCAGCACTCCAAGAATATCTTTCCATAACATGAGCAACAGACAAATCCATGTAGTGAACTAATCTTCTCAGATGAGGAAGATAATAGCCCATAGCTAGACCAAATTGAGAACGACGAAACTTGTTCTGTTTCTTGTCTAAATCCTGGAATTGAAAAAATGGATCGACATCCAAAAATAAACAAAGTCTTTGTAACGTGCGTTGAGGCTGCCGGATAATATCATCCTCCAAAATCAGAACCATAATTTGACTGGGATCGAATATTTCAAAATACCACTTAAGCTGGTGATAATATCGACCAAATTCGATTAAGCCCAAATGTTCGACTAAGTGCTGTTTGTTACCCACGAGTAAGTCATCAATATGGTGAAAAGGAGGAATTTCCCCACCTGCTAAATAATGACCAAAGGCAGAAATAGCACGATGGACTGGATTACGTAAAACAGCAATTAATTTAATATCAGGGAATGAGCGGTAAATATTACCAGGAATTTCCGGGGAAGTTGTGACACATAGGTAACCCGTACTTTTTTCCCCAACAGCTTTTTCCCTAGCGGCTTCTTGAAAATATTTTTCATACCATGGCAATCCTTTACTAAAATTTTCTTTGGGAAAAAAATGCGGTTCACCCTTGGGTAGAAAAATATCGGGATGCTGATTGAGATTCTTAGCAATCCAAGTGGTTCCTGCTTTCTGAGAGCCAATAATCAAAAAATTGGGCAAAGTCATGGCACTACTCCTGAAAAAAAAAAGAAGATGCGTTGATTTATTTCAGGTAGGATGTCTTGAGTAAAATTAGAGCCGAGTCAAATGAAAGGCAAGCGCATTTAACACACCGAAATTAATAGTCTATTTCTTGCCTCAATATCCCTGACGATCCAAAAAATTGGGTTGCGAAAAAAGATGCTACATAGCATCAAAAATGCTCCTCCTACCTGGAGATTGAGCAATATTTAATCTATCCCTGATGCTTCTTGTGTTTAGCGCTCTACAGATTCTGATTTGGAGATTGATGAATAGCAAATTTAACCCTGAAGCTGAAACTCCATCGGTTTCCTCATCAAGAAATTCCGAGTTGGAGATTGAGAAATATTGAATCTGTCCCTGATGTTAAAAATTGCGTTGTTTCGCGATCGACACATTCCCAGATGTAGATTGAGGAATGCGAAAAGTTGCCCTGATGCTGGAATTTGGTTTGTTTGATGGGATAAATGCGATGGCCTTCGGCAGCAGCCAAGCCGATCGCAGCACCTCCCTTTAAAAACCTATAGGCTACCCCAGCCTATAGCTCTCAAACAAACCAATCCATCAAATATCTCCACATTATAGAATAATATATAACTTAAGTTCGATATGTGCTGGGAACTTTAATTTTAGGTTTAGCATTGAAGTCTCAAGCCCTGATTATTTCGTGGAAAAGCGTCTTAAGTCGAACTATGCTCCCGCTCAAATAGATATACAATGACTGGGAATCGCCTTGCACTCCTTCTTACTTGTTACAACCGCAAGCCAAAAACCCTTGCTTGCCTAGATGCCCTCTTCGCTCAAATACTTCCTCCTGAAGTTACTTTTACTGTATATCTGGTGGATGACGGCTGTACTGACGGTACGGCGGAGGCAGTGGGGAAAGAATATCCGGCGGTAAAGATTCTCCAAGGGAATGGTAACCTCTTTTGGACTGGGGGCATGGCCTTAGCCTTCAGGGAAGCCATGGCAGAAGACTACGACTATTACCTCTGGATCAATGATGACACCCTCCTTTATCCCGAAGCAATTAGTAATTTATTAGCCACATCCCATCATCTGATTGAGGAGGGGCATCTTACTTCAATTGTCGTTGGTTCGACTCGAGATCCGGAAACGGGTACATTCACTTATGGCGGATTAGTACAACATCGCTGGTGGCATCCCTTACGATTGGGAAAAGTCATACCCAACCAAACAGTCCAACGTTGTGATACCATGGCGGGGAACTGCGTTCTGATACCCCGAAACGTAGTGCAAGTGGTGGGTAACTTAGATTCTGCTCTCACTCATTATGGAGCAGATTTAGATTATGGCTTGCGAGCTAGGAGCCAAGGATGTACGATTTGGGTAGCTCCAGGATATGTGGGAACTTGTTCGCCAAATCCTTCAATTAATCGCTATGTAAATTCAGAGGATTCATTGGGCAAACAATGGCAGAAAATGAACCAACCGAAAGGATTGGCGCTTCCTGATGTCACTCTTTTTCCAATTGGAGAGTGGAAGGTATTAACTCAGCGTCATGGAGGAATTTTTTGGCCGATTTATTGGTTGCTGCCATACAGAAGATTAATTAAAATATTCTTTTTTGGTAAACCTCAATCATAGCGAACAAATAAATATTTTTTCGCTTTATTAGAGGAGGTGTATCAAAGTGGATAATATTAATGACTGTCGGATGGCATGGCTATTTCCCTCAATGGGAAGAGCCTCTTACTGGCAGCCAGTTTTAAAAGAATTTACTCAGAAATTTAAAAATACGACTATTTATACAGGAAATTGGCCTGGATTTACAGCCGGATTTGCCGATGCCTTTACTGTAGAAGTCGTCGGTGCAACTAAATATATCAGAATAATCCCATCAACTAGAGGGTACAGTTTTGGTTTCTCATTCGTTTCGCCCAGCATTATTAATCAACTCCTGCGCTTTAAACCGCAGATAATCTTTACTAGTGCTTTCTCTACTTGGACTCTATTGGTACTATTATTAAAATTTTGGGTAGGTTGGCGAGTAGTTGTGGTTTACGATGGGAGTTCCCCCAGTGCGGATCGTTTGAATTCCCAACCTCATTTATTATATCGAAAAATGATGGTAAAACTTGCGGATGCCTTGATTACCAACTCTCAAGCTGGAAAAAATTATCTGATTAAGGTACTAGGTGCTAAAGAAAGTTGCGTTTTCGCCCAACCTTATCAAGTGCCAACACCACAGGCATTATGTGGAGAATCAAGCGAGACTCAAACCAAGATCCCGCCCTTACAAAAACCAATTTTTTTATTTACAGGGGTAATTGAAACGAGAAAAGGACTTCATCGACTATTAGAAGCCTGCAACTTACTTGAGGAACAAGGCTACCGTAACTATACATTAATGATAATTGGAGACGGACAAAAATGGGAAGAACTCCAAATTTTTATCGACAGCCACCATTTACGCGATCGCATTTTCTGGGTAGGATGGGTTGATTACAGTCAATTGGGAACCTATTTCCGTCATGCAGATGTTTTAGTTTTCCCCACACTAGAAGACATTTGGGGGATGGTAGTCTTGGAAGCGATGGCATTGGGCAAACCCATTCTTTGCTCCCAAGCGGCAGGAGTATCGGAAATGATTGTTGAAGGGGAAAATGGCTATATTTTCGATCCTCACAATCCCGCGCAACTGGCTAAACTGATGAGTCGTTTCATCGATAACCCGGATCTGATTATCCCTCTGGGCAGTCGATCCCAGCAACTCATTGCCCAACATACTCCAGAAGCCGCCGCACGCTTCCTGATTGAAGTGGCATCCCTTGTCATAGGTAAGCCTTCTGAGAAAACATCCCACCTCTAGACAATCATACTTTTGCAGCAGACCCTAGTTAATTGGTACAATCCGATCGATGAAACAAATATACGATAGTCCAACAGCAGTTAATAGAGCTGAATTGTTTACAGATGTTATTGGAGTATTGGCAAAAGAAAACCATGACTTATGCCTCCTCCACGGGTATCTAGATTTTCCCGAATCCATTAGTTCAGATATAGACGCTATCTCTGAAGATCCCCAAGAAGTTCCTTATATTATAGCTAAAAATAAGGTAGCCACTATCGTCCAGGTTCTCCAACACGAAGCCACTGCCTTTTATTATGTCCTCTACAGAGAAGGCGGAGTGAAACCTACCTTGATTGCTCTGGATGTTTCTCTGGATTATCGTCGCAACGGGCGAGTTTTTTTTAAGGGAGAAGAGTTTTTACAGAATCGTCTTCCCTATAAGTTTTTCCAAGTGCCAACTCCTCAGTTAGAATTTGCTTACTATTTGGTGAAAAAAGTGGCGAAGGGGGTTCTAACTGAAGCCCATTGTCAAAGATTAAGCGACATTTACGCTGAAGATACTCGTGGTTGCCAAGAACAACTCCTCCATTTCTTTCCCGAAATAGATGCTGGAGTAATCTCACAAGCCGCTGCAAATCGCAATTGGGAATCAGTTAACAATCAAATGGGGCATTTCCGTCAGGCACTTTTGGGCAAAGTTGGACGAGAAAATATATTGAAAGTATGGGTATATTGGTTAAAAGATCTAGTCAGGCGGATCAAAAGGGTATTGTATCCCACAGGTGTGATGGTTGCTATTTTAGGTCCAGATGGTTCCGGAAAAAGCACGGTTATTACTGAAGTTAGCCAAAACTTAGCTCCAGCTTTTCGCCGCACCCACAATATGCACATCAGGCCAAAATTAGGCATACCAGCGAATCATTATCATCCTCCAACTATCGATCCTCAAGGTGAAGCTCCCCGGAGTTGGTTGATGTCTACTGTCAAACTTTTTTATTACCTGTTTGATTACGCTGTGGGATATCTCTTGAAGGTATATCCCAAGTTAGTCTATTCCACCTTGGTGATTTTCGATCGCTACTATTACGATATGATCGCAGATCCCAAGCGCTATCGTTATGGTGGCTATCTCTGGCTGGTTAAGTTGTTGACACCCTTAATCCCCAAACCGGATTTGTTAATCGTACTAGATGCGCCAGCCGAAATCCTCCAATCCCGCAAGCAAGAAGTACCTTTGGCAGAAACAGCCAGACAAAGGGATGCTTATTTACAAATTGCCCAGAATATGTCTAACGCTTACGTGGTAGACGCTTCTCTCCCTATTGAAGAGGTTGTGACGCAAGTAGAAACCATTGTTTTAGAGTATATGCGCGATCGCACCGCCAAAAGACTTAGACTTACTTATAGCAGTTGACAGTTGATAGTTGACAGTTGACAGTTGATAGTTGATAGTTGATAGTTATCGCAGTTGACAGTTGAGACTTGAGAGTTGAGAGTTGATAGTTATCGCAGTTGACAGTTAAAAATTGTCAATTGTCCATTGCATTCATGACCTTATTTCTCCTAATCCCGACGTGGCGGTTGCTATATTTATAGAAGTTCGCTCTGGTGTAGTTACAGTACAATCATTGTGAAAATTTACCTTTATCTCAAACACTTCCCACCATTAGGAGACAAAATAATTGGCGGTACCAGTAGAAGTACTCATGGATTTGCCTCTGGTTTAGCAGCTTGTGGCGCTGATGTCGTGATTTTGTGTGAGGGTAAAGAGAATACTTCATTTCAGACTCAGGCAGGATATAAAATTGAATGTTTTGCCACTCGGCAGCAAAAACCTACCTGGCAAATTGCACCAACTCTCAAACAATACATTCGCGATACCATTCATCGCCAAAGTATCGTCGTTATTAACGGTTTATTCAATCTCAGCGTTTATGGCATATCCCGGATTCTCAAGAAATATGATATTCCTTATATCATGTCACCACGGAGTATTTACCATCCAGCGATTTTTCAGAAAAATCCTCTAGTTAAATGGCCATACTGGTATATATTTGAAAAACGCTTATTGCAGGAAGCCCAAGCCTTACAATTACAGGATAGTCGCCAAGCAGAGTGGTTGCGTAAATTAGGAATTAAAACTCCAATTATTGAAGTCCATAATGGATTTAATCCCAGTAATTTCCAGCCAGATTCCGCTTTAGAGTGGCGGAATACTGGCGCAGTAAAACTATTCTTTTTTGGCAGAATCAATGCTTATCAAAAGTCTCTAGACTTACTGTTAGAAGCATTTGCCCAAATTTTAACATCAACCGACGCTCACCTAACTTTCCAAGGGCCAGATGGTGGAGATAAAAAGCAACTAGAATCTAGGGCGGCAGAACTAATGATATCAGATAAAGTTAATTTTCTCCCGCCAGATTACGATACTCCTCCTGCCTCTATTATGGCTAACTACGATATCTTTTGTCTCCCGTCGCGCCTGGAAGGTTTCGCCAATTCAGCTTTAGAAGCAATGTTAGCAGGGCGAGTTTTGCTAGTGTCAGAAATTGATGGAATTGCCCCCCATATTATTGCCAGTGATTGTGGTGTAGTGGTTAAACCAGATATTTCTGCGATTAAAACAGGTTTAATCCAACTCCTCAACCGTCGTACCCAGTGGCAAGAAATGGGAATTACAGGAAGAAATTACGTCCTAAACTATCTAAATTGGCACAATATTGCGGCTAATACATTAGAAATTTATCACAAAATGGTTAATGGCTAATAGTTAATAGCTAATAAACCTTTATTTTACCTACTTTATATTTCCTCTTCTCTACTCCCTAGTCCCCACTTCGGCATCCGCTCTCCTATTTCCTTATAAGCTGTCACGCTTTTAACTGAGATCTTGCACCATTCTCAATTAACACTTTCACCCCTCCCCTAAAAGGAGAGGGGAGCAAGATTTCCGGCTCCCCCTTCCCTTGAAGAGAAGGGGGCTGGGGGGTTAGGTTTTTCAACTTGTTGAAACTGGTGCAAGATCTGAGTTTTAACCCACATCTGCGGAATGTGGGTTGTATAGCCGATGGAGAAATAGCGATAAAAAGATTATCAGAATCCTGGAAATATCACCAAATATTAGAAATTGAATTTCAAGAAAAACTAGTCAAAAAAAAAAACTAAACACAAGCAGAAAATAGAGCCAGATAAAAAGAAAAAAGTTTATCAAGTTACGGGAAAAATAGAACCAAAAGAATCAGCGATAGAAGCAGAAAAAATCAAAGCGGGGAGATTTATATTAGCGACAAATATATTAGACAATAAATTATTAAGCAATCAAGAGGTATTATCGGAATACAAAGCACAGCAAAGTAACAAAAACAGACTCGCTTGACGTTAAAATCGCATAAGTTAAACACAAAAACTTTGATGTCTCAAATTTTCACAACTCATTAAAAAATCTCAGCCACATCTGCGGAATGTGGGATAAATGCCTGCTACAGTCGCTCCCCCCCTTAATAAGCAGGGCTGTTTCATTCTC
>DOIX01000237.1:14546-23080 GCA_003511885.1 Cyanobacteria bacterium UBA11153 | reverse complement strand
GATTTATCACCTGAAAATCGCGCTCAGTCTGCTTTCTAGCTCTATCAAATTTCATTCTTGAAACAGCCCTGCCTTAATAAGGGGGGTTGGGGTGGTTAATATGTAGCATTATTTTAGGAAATTGGTATTAATAATTGGCAACGAATGGGACGAGTGCCAGTAACTTGAGTTATCATAACTATACAGGACTTTGCCAATCAGTAGAATAAAGTGGATAACAAACTCATTTCCCTAATTATCAGAAATATTTTTCCAGCTCAATCAACAATAGTAGAGAATGGGGTTGAAGTCCAACCGGAAAAACAATTTTGGATAATTTCCAGCCAAAAATATCTCCGTTGGATTGTGCCCCGAAATCCTAATTATGGCTTACTAATTTTAACAAAATGGCAACCATACAACTTATCATCGCGGATAAAATGGCAAATTCTGATGACAGCTTATCGCCTTGGGAAATTAGACAAATTGCCAGGAATTATCCCTATTGTTATATCTGATACAGCCCCAAATAATTGGGAACACTTAGGTTACAAAAAAAGTGAAAACTTGACACCAATTATTTATATTGGCACACCAGGATTAACGCGAAAGGCAGTGGTATTTCTAGTGAATATGGATACTAGAGAATTAGTCGGAATTGGGAAAATTCCTCTAGAATCGCTAGGAATAAATCAAATTATCCATGAAGCGGAAACCTTATTGAGACTGGCATCAGAAAAGCCAGGTTTCGCGCCGAATCTACTATTTATGGATAGGGAAAGGGGAATATCCGTACAATCTGCGATCGCAGGTGCGCCGACTGGGAGAAAATTAACTAAAGCACATATAGAATGGTTGTCGTGTCTAGTTATTCCTGGCGGCGAAACATCCTTGTCAAAACAAGTAGCCACTTTAAAGGAAAGATTAGCACAGACAAGAGGTATCGAGGAGGAAATGAGATCTCGCTTAAACCAATTATGGGAAATCATAGACGATTCTACCCCTCTCCCCTCAACCTGGGTACATGGTGATTTTGCCCCGTGGAATCTCAAATGGGTGGCAGGAAAAAAAATTAGTGCTGTAGATTGGGAAGAGGCAAGATGTAACGGATTGCCTTTGGAGGATTTATGCCATTATCTCTATATTCAGTCTTACCTCTTCCACACCCATACCGATATACTCGATGAAATGGCAAATAATCCATTGATTCTTGACTACTTAAAATCTTTAGGCATCACCGCCGATATCGCGGCAAAATTAGTCGGCTTTTACTTAGCCCAGACTTGGATTAAGTCTATCGAGAAAGGTGACTTAGCTTATGCTGCCTTCCTCAATACCCAAATTTTCAAAATACTATCGCTTCTGAGCGGAAATCAAAAGTCAACGATCTGAGATAGGATCAAAGAATGCTTCATTTTGACAAACACCCGGAGCCAGTTATCCTAGCTCCTTGACTTCAGCCCTATTGCACCAATTAGATTAGAAGGATTACCACCAAATCATGACAAACCGCAAAATCATACTATTTGAACTTAACGAAGTTCCCTACCGAATTATAGACCAGTATTGCCAAGACAATCCTTACTCATCCCTATCCCGCATCCTTTCATCCTCTCGCCAATACGAAACCTGGGCTGAAGATACGGGGACTCTTGCACCCACCAAAACTTGGCCTACCCTCCACAGAGGAGTAACCAAAGAAAAACATGGAATTTCTAGTTTTGGGCAATCATTAGACGAAATCGATAAAGAATTTCCCCCCATTTGGCAATTAACCACCGATAACGGCGTAAAGACAGGAGTATTTGGCTCATTACTTTCCTATCAAATGCCCAAAAAACTAGAAAACTACGCCTTTTTTGTCCCAGAAGTATTTGCCAAAGAAAACACCGCCCATCCTCACTATATTACCCCATTTCAAGAATTTAATCTTACCATGTCCAGAGCATCTGCCCGGAATGTATCTCAGAAAATTGATTGGGATTCAATTAAGCGCTTAATTCCGAAATTACCTCAATTAGGATTGACAGTGCCAACTTTTTTAGATATAGGCAAACAGCTAGCTAACGAAAAGCTCAACCCCAAAGTCAAAACCCGCAGGCGAACATTTCAAACAGTGCTAGGTTTTGATGTATTTCTCAAGCAACTTGCCATTTTTCAACCAGATTTTGCCACCTTCTTTACCAACAATGTTGCCGCCACAATGCACCGTTACTGGGCAGCAGCTTTCCCTGGCGACTACGATGATTTTCAATTGAGAGATGAGTGGGTGGCATCTTTTCGCCATGAAATCAATTTTGCCATGACTAAAGCTGATGCCTTACTCTCAAAATTGATAACATTTGTCAATCGCTATCCCGAATATCTCCTCCTAGTTGCTAGTAGTATGGGACAAGCCGCATTTCAAGCCAAACATACAGGGGCATTCCTAACTATTAAAAATTTACCTAAGTTTATGAATAAGTTAGGACTTGAACCCGATGAATTTGAACAACGTCCTGCCATGGCTCCACATTTCAGTGCCGTTGTCGCCCCACACAAGCTTGAAGAATTCCGCCAACGCGCATCCAAGCTAAAGATTAATGGTCATAATGTTATCTTTAAAGAGAAAGAAGATACATTCTTTCATATTGACTTTAATTATCAAGACTATCAAGGAGAATCCTATATGGAATTAGATGGTATGATAGTGCCCTTTGAAGATATGGGAGTAGTCAACCGAATTCATGAAGATGGTGTTTATCTTACCGCAGATCATATTCCGCAAGGAATTTTGTTAGTTTACCATCCCCAAAACTCACCACAAAGCCATCAAAGAATCCAAATTTCTACCCTAGACATCACGCCTAGTATTCTCAATAATTTCTCAATTCCCATTCCTGCCTATATGAACAAACCCTTCGATTTAATCTGCACCTAATTTTAATAAGGGGCTAGGGGCTGGGGGATAGAAGCTAGAGAGTAGGGATGAGGAATTAGTACTATTTGTGACTCAATGAAAGATAAATCTATGAACATCTTACTTTCTGCCTACGCTTGCGAACCTAACAAAGGTTCCGAACCTGGTGTAGGATGGAATTGGGCAATAGAATTAGCACGACTTGGACATCAAGTATGGGTAATTACTCGCGCCAACAATCAACCATCCATTGAAAAGCAACTCCAAACCAACAGTGAAAATCAGGAAGATAAGGAAAAAGAATTAGCCAAAAGCAATTCCCCATTTCCCACCTCTAATCTCCACTTTATCTACTACGATTTACCCTCTTGGGCAAGGTGGTGGAAAAAACTACCAGGAGGGATATATCTATACTATATTTTTTGGCAATTAGGAGCCTATCGGTTAGCCAAAGCTTTAAGCAAGGAAGTCACCTTTGACTGGGTACATCACATTACCTTTGGTGTATTTCGCCAACCCTCATTTATGGGGTTTTTGGGTATTCCCTTTATTTTCGGTCCCCTCGGTGGAGGAGAAAGTACTCCCCATCCACTAAGAGAAAGTTTATCCCTCAAAGGACGTATTTTGGATAGGATTCGCGATTTATCAAATTGGCTGGTATCAATCGATCCCATTATGCACTCAATTTATGGAAGTTCATCAGTAATTATCTGCAAAACCAAAGCCACTTTATCCTCAATTCCTCAACAATATCATCATAAATGCCATGTTAATTTGGAAATCGGTATCGAGCCTAAACCACAATCAGTGAAAAAGTCCGAGTCTAACCAGGGAGAATTCCGGATTTTATATGCGAGCAGACTACTTTATTGGAAAGGATTGCATCTAGGATTAAAGGCTTTTGCCCAATTCCACCAACAGATACCCAATTCAAGATTAACAGTAATCGGGAGTGGTAGCGATCGCAATTGGTTCCATCGTTTAGCAGAAGACTTACAAATCGATAGTGCCATCGATTGGATTCCCTGGATGACGCTAGCAGATTTGCAACAGTCTTATCAAGAGCATGAGGTATTTTTATATCCCAGCCTCCATGATTCTAGCGGCACTGTCATTTTAGAGGCTTTATCTCATGGCTTGCCCGTAGTTTGTCTCGATTTAGGTGGCCCCGGTGTCATGGTGAATGAATCCTGTGGACGAGTGATTGCCACGGCGGGATTAAGCGAAACTGAAGTAATTAAATTCCTCTGTGAGGCGCTCAAAGAGTTAGCACTTAATCGGCAAATCCTCAACCAGCTTCAGGATGGGGCACTGATTCGCGCTGAATCATATCGGTGGGATAAAGTTGTCGCTAATATATATGATAAGGTAATGGGAAGTAGGGACTAGGGAATAGGAAATTAATGGGGAATGGGAGGAAGGATGGAGTTTTCAATGAGTAACTTTGGCCTGAGTGATGTTTGAATATGACCGAGTTAATAATCATCAATGTTTCCCGTTCTTCCGTACATACTATGGTAAATTATGAGGATGAACTGACCAAAAGCCTTGTCCAGCAATAATTTAAGCTTAAATTGAAAATGATTGGGAGGTTATATTTACGAAAACCTAACTACCATCTGGTTTTTAGCTATTGAAACTGAGAGTTTAGCATCATATCTCCTGAAGAGCCATTTCTCCCTGACAACTTAAAACTCAAAACCCAAAAATCTCTAGTTGCCACTCCTCATTACCTTGAGCTAAAACTTATGAAAATACTACTACTACATAACCGCTACCAAATTCCTGGAGGAGAGGATGTGGTGGCACAAGCCGAAAAGACTCTACTTGAGGATAATGGTCATAGCGTAGCTTGGCTAGAAGTTAATAATGATGACATTACAGGTATTTGGAGTCAAATTAAAACTGCTGCCAATACGATTTATTCCTATTCCTCAAAAAAACAGGTAAGTGAAATAATTGCCAGTTTCCACCCCGATATAGTCCACATCCACAACTTTTTTCCACTCCTATCCCCAGCAGTTTACGATGCTTGTCAGGAAGCTGGCATCCCTGTAGTCCAAACTTTACACAACTACCGACTGCTCTGTCCCAATGCCGAATTTTTCCGCGATGGAGGTGTCTGTGAAGATTGTCTGGGAAAAGTTATCCCCTTGCCGGGAGTGATTCACTCTTGCTATCGAGGAAATCGCGCCGCGACAGCAGCAGTGGCAGCAATGCTAAGTTTTCATCGTATCAGAGGGACTTGGCGCGATCGCGTCAACTCATATATTGCCCTCAATGAATTTGCCAGAGAAAAATTCATCGCAGGAGGGTTACCTCCTGATAAAATAGTCGTTAAGCCCAATTTCCTCCATCCTGACCCTGGTGTGGGTACTGGGACAGGAGGATACGGACTATTCGTGGGACGAATTTCCCAGGAAAAAGGATTAGACACGCTTATCGCTGCCTGGAAACATCTAGGTGGCAAGACTCCCCTCAAAATTGTTGGAGATGGCCCCCAAGCTTTCCGTGTTGCCGAGGTAGTTAAAGACTTGCCAGGAATAGAGTTGCTGGGGCGACTTAGCCAAAAAGAAGTGTTAGATTTGATGAAAGAAGCACTAGTGCTAATCTTTCCCTCTCTGTGGTATGAGGGTTTTCCCATGACAATTGTCGAAGCTTATGCTGTCGGTGTCCCCGTTATTGCCAGTCAAATCGGCAGTCTCTCTTCTCTGATGGACTCATACCGCACGGGTATTCACTTTCGTCCTGGTGACGCTGAAGACTTAGCTGCTAAAGTTGAGTGGACTTTAAGCCACCCAGCCGAATTAAGCCAGATGCGCCGGAATGCTCGTGCTGAATTTGAGGGTAAATACACAGCTAAGGCTAACTACCAGAAATTGATTGAGATTTATCAGGAGATGATGGCTTGATGGGAAAAATATATATTAATAATTTTTCAGTTCCTCTTTGTCCAGCACAGACAAGAGTTTCAGAAGGCATTCCCAACCTTGGGAATTGAGGATCTCAAAGTTATGGAATGTCAAAATTGCGCAAAACCACAGTAGTAAATTTGAGTTGTGCAAATATTAAGTATAATCATATTATTATTTCAACCTCAGCATTTTCCTATCTGTGGGTAGCGGCTTATACTTACTGCCCAGCTTGTCTCAAAGCTTTTGCTTATCAAGGACTTGACAAGACACGAGTTTTGAGCGATTGTATCTAAAGAGGTGTAGGCGGTACAAGAGGATTGACTCTATTTTAGACCCCTGAATAAAAAAAGCCAAGCTATTCTTAACCAACAATAGGAATAGCATATTTTCCGGTACGAACAAAATAGCAAAACGCCAACTAGGGATCAAAATACAGAGTCGGTTTCATTGTTTTCAGACCAAAAAAGTACATTTTTGGTGTGGGAGTGAACTCTTGTAAACACCAAAAATTATCTCCCAATAGGGAATAAAAAAATGATTGTCTCCATAATCTTTCCAAAAAATAGACAACTTTGAGAGGAACATTAATAAAACATTATCTGTCTTTTAGACTTCCCAGATTAAGGCGGGATTAAGACTCAGTTAAATTCTCCATTAAAAAGGGCAACAGCTTTTGATAGTTTATTTGCCACTACCAAAAACAAAAACACAAGGCCAGGGGCTTTCAGGGTAAACATGAATACAGCAACCAAAACTTTAGTACTGTCTCCCACCAAAACCAGCGTCCTCGGAATTGGAGTCCATCGGACTAACTATGAAGAATCCACAGCATTAATCGTGGAAAGTGCTAAAAACTCTAAATATCTCCCAGTAGCAGCAGTCAATGTCCACAGCATAACAGAGGCTTATCTTGATAGTAAGGGACACGGACATCGGATTAATCAATTTCCCCTGGTAGTCCCTGACGGACAGCCAGTCCGCTGGGGAATGAATCTGCTACGGAAGCCTGGGGAAAAGTTACTGCGAGATCGAGTACGGGGACCGGAACTAATGTTACGTGTATGCGAAAAAGCAGCAGCCGAAGGAATCTCTATCTTCCTGTACGGCTCGACAAAATCAGTATTGAAAAATTTACGGCTAAATCTGACTAGAAAATTTCCCAAACTGATAATTGCTGGGGCAATTTCTCCACCATTTCGCACCCTTACCCCAGAAGAAGATGCTGAATATATCAGACAGATTCGCCAATCTGGGGCAGGTATTGTATTTGTAAGTTTGGGATGTCCTAAACAAGAAAAATGGGCTTTTGAACATCGACAGAAAATCGATTGTCCTATCATTTGTGTGGGAGCTGCCTTTGAAATCCACTCCGGCAATATTCCAGAAGCCCCCACAGTAATGCAAGAACTGGGATTAGAATGGCTTTATCGGTTAGTTCGCGAGCCTTTCCGACTGTGGAAGCGTTATGTATTACTCAATCCTATGTATGCTGTTCTTCTGTTTCTACAAGTGGTAAAATTACTGCCCCTGAGAAATCCAGAGTATTAAAGCAATTTACTGGTTACTTTCAGGAATGGGTAATGGAACAGCGGATGCCCTAATGGGGAATGAGTCAGAGGATAGCAGATGCCTGGGTGGCGAATGATGGTAATGGGGAAGAAGTAAAACTCAAAACTCAAACCGATTTCTCTATTCCCTATTCCCCAGTCGCGGATTATGTGTCGATAAGTAAAGACTCGATCCTTTGTCCTCAATTCTGGACTATTTTGGAAACAGGATCGAACAACTGCCAAGTCGATAAAGGGAGAGGAGTTTGTGAAATTAGCTGTAGTAAATGTATCTTTGCTAATCCGTCAGATGATGGGACGATTTCGCCTCCTGTGGGCGATATTGTTGGTGTCGCTCTTGCTTTCTGGCTGTGTAAAATATGATATGACTGTTTCATTTAACAGTGAAAACAGCGGCGCGATTGTCCAGAAAATTGAATTGGGAGAACAGATGGCTAGTTTTAGCCAAGATCGAGTGGCGGCATGGTTTAAAGGTATTGAGAAGAAAGCTAAAAAAATTAATGGTCGAATTAAGCGACTGTCAAGCCAAACGGTTTTAGTGACAATTCCCTTTAGTGGGGGACCGGAATTACTGACCAAGTATAATGAATTTTTTCAGCCAGATGGTCAAGAAACTTCCCTCTCTCAAATGGGAGATACGGTATTACCGAATATTGAGTCAAAGTTAAATCTCAAGCAACTTAACTTTTTCGTGGTGCAACGGAATCAGTTAAGCTATGAGTTAGATTTGCGATCGCTAGCTTTGATCTCTTCAGATGGTCAAGCAATTGTCAGTCCAGGTTCGCTGTTGGATTTGCACTTTAGTTTACAAACCCCCTGGGGGGCAAAACTTCCCACCGCAGGAGTCAATTCTGTGACTCCGGAAATTTCCGATCGTGGTCGGAAGTTATTGTGGAATCTCGATCCAGGTGAGTTCAATCATCTCGAAGCAGTCTTTTGGGTTCCCAGTCCGGTGGGAATTGGGACGATCGCAATTATTGCGATCGTTTTAGTGGGCTTTTATATCAAGTATCAGTCTTTCCCTTGGAGCAGAAGTAAAGCTGATGTTATTTTATCGGAAAGGTTAGAGGCTGAGGCTTGACCCCTCCCCAACCCTCCCCTGGTTAAGGGGAGGGAGCCGAAGTTGTAGCCCTCTTCTTCCTCTAAAGTGCTTATAGCAGTGGACAGTTGACA
>DOIX01000237.1:2335-14244 GCA_003511885.1 Cyanobacteria bacterium UBA11153 | reverse complement strand
CTCTTCATGATGTTATTGATGCCTTAACCGATGTGGCGGTTGCTATAATATAACTTAATAATGGAGCCAAAATAGGGGGGCAATTTACCCCTCTCCCTCAAAAAAAGTTTCTTAATATAACTTAATAAACGAACGAAGGCTGAAAGTAGCTTAACTGCGTTGAAGTTATTGAAAATAATTTCTAATAATGAACGAAGTTGCGTCGTTTCAGCGATTATGGTAGAATAATCCAAAGGAGGGCTAATGACCTTGTTGGGGATTTGACAAAGAATTGCGATCGCTACTCCTCCAATTGCTAATTCAAAAGAATGTAAATTATCGATCGTCCTGACTGCTAACTCAATCTAGCGATTAAACTAAAATAAATGTCTGGTAAGCTGTAAAAGCAGCTCTCATTGGATAGTGATGACTCTTCTCCAGGTAAGAGGCAAGAGATAAGGGGGAAAAGTAAATATCCTTTAGGGAGTTGCGCTGCGAGCTTATTGGCAAAAGCCACAGAATTAGTGAAAAGTGAAAACTTATGGTAAATCAACGGATTGCAGAAATATTGCGTAACAGTCAGCCTGATGAGTCAGTCACGATTAAAGGCTGGGTAAGAACAAAACGAGAGTTGAAAGAATTTACCTTTATCGAGGTTAATGATGGCTCATTCTTAGCCAATTTACAAGTTGTCATCAATCCCGACTTACCTGACTACGATACTATCCTGAAACAGATTAATACTGGGACATCAGTTGAAGTATCAGGTGTCCTAGTCGCATCTCTGGGAAAAGGACAGCGGATTGAATTAAAAGCATCTTCAGTTATAGTATACGGCGATGCCGACCCCGCAACTTATCCCCTACAGAAGAAACGCCATTCCTTTGAATTTTTGCGGACGATTGGACATTTGCGATCGCGCACGAATACAATTGGTGCTGTCTTCCGTGTCCGAAATGCTTGTGCTAGTGCGATTCATCAGTTTTTTCAGGAACGGGGATTTTTGTGGATTCACAGTCCTATTATTACAGCTAGCGATTGTGAAGGGGCGGGGGAATTATTTACGGTTACGAGTTTAAATTTAAAAGATATTCCCCAAACCAAAGGAGGAGAAGTTGATTTTAGCCAAGACTTTTTCGGGAGACAAGCTTATCTTACTGTGAGCGGACAATTACAAGCCGAAGTCATGGCAATGGCATTTCGCGATGTCTATACTTTTGGGCCAACATTCCGTGCCGAAAATTCTAATACTTCCCGACATTTAGCCGAATTTTGGATGGTGGAGCCGGAAATGGCTTTTTGCGATTTGCAGGGAGATATGGATTTAGCGGAGGCATTCTTAAAGTATATTTTTAAGTATGTTTTAGATAAATGTCCAGAAGATATGGAATTTTTTAATCAGCGGATTGATAATTCCGTACTGGCAACAGCGGAAAACATTGTCAGTAATGAGTTTCAGCGGATTACTTATACAGATGCGATCGCGCTTTTGGAAAAATCTGACCGCAAGTTTGAGTATCCCGTTACTTGGGGATTGGATTTACAATCGGAACATGAGCGGTATTTAGCCGAGGAATTGTTTAAAAAGCCAGTAATCGTTACTAATTATCCGGTGGGGATTAAGGCATTTTATATGCGGTTGAATGACGATCGTAAAACAGTAGCTGCGATGGATGTCCTCGCACCCAAGATTGGTGAGATTATTGGTGGCTCCCAGCGGGAAGAAAGACTGGATATTCTTGAAAAAAGGATGGAAAGTCAGGAGATAAATCCGGAAGATTTATCTTGGTATTTAGATTTGCGCCGTTATGGTACTGTACCTCATGCAGGATTTGGTTTGGGGTTTGAAAGGTTGGTACAGTTTATGACAGGGATGGGGAATATTCGGGATGTGATTCCTTTCCCTCGTACCCCTTTAAGTGCGGAGTTTTAAATATAGAGAAATTTTTGGTAAGCAGCCCAGTTTTGTACAAAACTGGGTTTCTGTTGTGATTTTTTCATCTTATCGCTGCCAGAGCGCACTGCTGTGTAGCAGTGCGCTCTGGCGTAGTTACAGTACAATTGATCCAAAGCTCTTGCCATCAGGCATCCATAATCTAATCTGTAACTACACGAGCGCTCATCGCTATAAAACAGAAAAGAGCTATCTGAGAACAAAGATAATGTCTGTTAATACAGTAAATGTTGGTGCTTTACCATGATAATTAAAATCTACCTTCAAATCTGATATTTTTTTTGAGCTAAAAGCATCAAGAAATGTATTTATAGTTGGTTTTAAAAGTTCCAGATTTCTTTTGAGTTTCCAAGAGTTTGAAAAATTATCCGTATCAACTAAAATGAGGAATAGTCTATTTTCTGCACCAAATCTCATTTCTCCTTGATTTTCATAGAGCCATTTTGCTAAAAGTTTTGGGTTTTGTTGAGCTTCTTTAACAATTCCCATATTTTCCGATTTAAGCTGATTTAAAACATCTAATGATCTTTGGTTATTTCGATCTTTCAACTTCTCTATTATTTCATAATATATATCAGAAGAGTTGGCTGTTTTATCAAAATCAATTGAAAGTTCTCTTGCTTTACTTTTGAGAAAAGTAAGTTCAACAGGAAATCCTTTTTCTCTCCTTTTATATTTTAAGTATTCTAAAGGAAAGTAAGTAACTTTTAAATCAAATGGTATGTTTTTAATAAAAAAATCCACATTTTTGATTTGTCCCACAGTGGGCAAGACTGAAGAATGTGATTTGAATATATACTCAATTAAAATACTAGACCAATGGTTATACCAGCTATTTAATACATATCCTTGAACCGCACGATTAATCTCTTTCTCAAATTTAGACATCAATTCTTCGTAAGATACTACAGTCTTAACATAGTGGCTTACTAAATATTTTTCCAATGAGTTTTGATAATCTCCTCCCCATTCAAATATTCTCATTTTATACAATTCAGAAACCAAATGCTTTCGATCTAATGATTTTAATATTTGTTTATTCTTTTCCTTGATGTACAAATCTAATTGATCGTGAGATCTAGACAAATCCTCTTGAAAAAATAAAAATAATTCTTTGAATTGCTCGTTAATAGTCTTGGCTTTTAAAACTATTGAGTATTTTTCAGTAAACTCAAAAATTAGTTCTCTTCTCATAATTGATTTTGTTTTTAACCATAGTTGAGCCGTATAATCTGAATTAAACTCTACTAAATTATTGCTGTCATATAAATTTTTCCAGTAATTAAAATCTTTTTTCATTTCAAAGTAACCTCTTTTAAGAATTTTATACTATGAAACTAATGCCATTTCTGGTATTGAAACTAACCAACCAGGTATCTGTTCAAGTTCGTGTTTAACATTTATAATATATCCTGCTTTTTTGAGGACAAGAACATAATCTGTTTTCATTCCATTTTTTCTATTATCCTGTACTACCGAATTTGCAGAGTATTCCATGGGAAAAGCACCAATAAATTGTAATTTATTGCTAATTTTAACTATTTCTAGGAATTTCCAACTTTGTTTATTACGAGCATTAAAATAAATCAAAAGTATACCGTCATCAGCAATAATTCTACTTGATTCATTAATAAATGATTTCATTTTTTCAATATATTCATGAATTTTTTTGTTTCTTTCTTTAGCATTAGAAACGATTACTTCTTTTTCAAAAATAACGCTTTTATTTAAAATAGAATTCCACATCTCACTTAATTCTAAATATGGAATTCTGTCGCTGTGTGGTGGATCTGTGCAAATAAGTTTTATTGATTTATCTGGAATTTTAGTCATCACATCTAGGCAATCACCATTAATGATTGACGATCCATTTTTCTTCCCTAAAAGTATATCTATTGAGTCATATTTTTGATATTCTCGCTCGTCAAGCTCAAACAAAGACTTATAAAGTTTTTTAGCTCTGCTCTCAAAACAATTCCAAACATTAATCTCAAAATGTAATTCTGGTCTCCAATAGCCAATTACCCAACTACCAACTTCAACTTTATTAGAAATTTGATTTTTTGTTTTACCTCTATTAGTAATGGCAAATACCATTGATGACATTTGCCCAGAAGCAGAAGTGAGAGTTAACAGTAAAGCTCTTTGGATGTTCTCTGGAAAAAGGTTGATTTCATCCAATAGCAAATCAATATTAGACAAAGCTCTAGGGGTAAATAAATCATATAGAGACATTTGATTATTTGAATTTATTCTTGAATTGGTAAAGAAAGTTGGTTTCCTTATATTTCTCACCAAATAGCTCGAGAACTGTTTTATTTTTTCTAGATCAAAGCTTGTGGGTTCAAGTTCAATTCTATTTCTGCCTATCTCTGGTTTGAGCCAAACTTTTAATAGATTATCACCTTGCCATAAGTAATGGGATGCTATTTTACTATTGCCGACAAGATAGCTTTCATTGATTTTTCGCTTGACTTTTTGTTCTATTTGTTTGAGAGCTGCTTTAAATATTGAAGCTTTGGGAAGTGTTAATAAAAAATTGCTATGTTCGATCGCTAAAGGGTTAAGATCGATGCCGATAAATCTTCTATTTCGGGATAAACACTCTCTACCAATGAAACCTGAACCCAAAAAGGGATCGAGAACTATATCTGACTCAGATGTATATTTTTGGATAAAATAAATAATACTCTCAGTCGGTTTTTTTCCCCAATATTTATGGAATGAATAAATGCCCTTATAGGTACTAGGGTGACTAATATCTTCTATAGTTTTCCTATCCAGATCAAATAATGTCAGTTGCATGTGGAACCTCTATTCTTATAGACTTAAGCATAACCCATAGTGTCAATGTTTTATTCTAGCCCATGGAATCTCTAAATTTCACAATGTCAGTACGATCTAAAACTACTATGTGCTTACTCATAATACCACGTCAAACTTTCTAATCCACCGATCGCAAAATACTCAAAGCCACAGCCTCCGCCACCTTAATCCCATCAATTCCCGCCGAAAGAATTCCCCCTGCATATCCTGCCCCCTCTCCAGCCGGATAAAGCCCTTCGGTATTTAAACTCTGATAATCTTCTTTCCGTTTAATTCTAATTGGTGAAGATGTGCGAGTTTCTACGCCAGTCAAAACTGCATCATCCATCGCAAATCCTTTAATTTGTTTATCAAAAGCAGGAAGTGCTTCGCGGATGGCTGCGATCGCATAATCTGGTAAACTTTGACTCAAATCTGTCATCACCACCCCCGGCGTATAAGACGGATGGACTTTGCCTAGGGCTTGAGAAGGGCGATTAGCGAGAAAATCACCGACTAATTGCCCCGGTGCATCATAGCTGCCTCCACCTAACTCAAAAGCCCGTGCTTCTAAGCGACGTTGAAAGGCAATTCCTGCTAAAGGATTCCCGGGATAATCTTCTGGTGTAATACCAACAACAATCCCACTATTTGCATTTCTTTCATTACGAGAATATTGGCTCATTCCATTCGTAACTACCCTCCCTATTTCTGATGTTGCTGCTACGACTAAGCCACCTGGACACATACAGAAACTATAGACTGAGCGACCATTTTGGCAGTGATGAACTAGTTTATAATCTGCTGCCCCCAAAATTTTATTTCCGGCATAATCGCCGAAACGACAACTATCGATTAGAGGCTGTGGATGTTCAATTCTAAAGCCAATGGAAAATGGTTTTGGCTCAATGTAAACTCCGCGCTCGAATAACATTTGAAAGGTATCGCGGGCGCTATGTCCCACCGCAAGCACTATATAATTACTAGGAATATATTCACCATTCGCCAAGGTAACTCCTTGGACTTTTCTATTTTCGATATGGATATCTTCTACCCGACTTTGAAAGCGAATTTCTCCACCTAATGATTGAATTTTTGCCCGCATATTTTGGACAATACCCACCAGTTTGAATGTACCGATATGGGGTTTATTAATATAGAGTATTTCTGGAGACGCTCCTGCATTAACAAGTTCCGTTAATACTTTGCGCCCATAATGTTGAGGATCTTTAACTTGACTGTAAAGTTTGCCATCGGAAAAAGTACCTGCACCACCTTCGCCAAACTGAGCATTAGATTCAGGATTAAAGTCTAATTTTCTCTTCCAAAAGCCAAAAGTGTCAACCGTGCGATCGCGAACTGATTTTCCTCGTTCTAAAATGATCGGATGGAATCCCATTTGTGCCAGGATTAGCCCCGCAAACATCCCACAAGGACCAGTACCAATTATAATGGGACGAGTCGTCAAATTCCTTGGTGCTTGTGCCACATAGCGATAAGTCATGTCTGGGGTAACCATGACATGAGGATCTTTTTTGAAACGCTCGATAAGCTGTTTTTCCTGGGTTGTTTCTATATCGATGATATAGACAAGGAGGATATCTGTTTTTTTTCTGGCATCGTAGCTCCGTTTGAAGATAGAATAACTAATTAACTCTTCAGGAGCGATTTGCAGTTTTTTGAGGATGGCGGTTTTGATCGCATCTTCAGGATGATCTAGTGGGAGTTTTATTTCGGTTAGTCTTAGCATAAATAAATTTGATAATAATTCAAGAGATTATCAATAGATCGTTCCTAACTGGGGTTTACTGAAAAACTCTTTTCGTGAGGATGGGCAAGGGGCAACGGGCAAGGGGCAACGGTTTTTCTATTGTTTTAACCTTACAACTTTCACCATTGTCAGTAAGCGGGAAAACCTGCTGTAGAATTAATTCTACGGCTTATAGCTCAAGTCCATTAAAACTGAGATCTTGCACCAATATCAATAACCTCCGGGAGTGCCCTCCCTACAAAAAACAGTTTGTTGAGAATGGTGCAAGATCTGAGTTAAAATAGACTAAAATTATGATTCCAGTCAGTTTTAATTGAGATCTTGCACCAATGTCAATAACTGTAGGGTGGGCACTCCCCCTAACGTAATTATCAGCTTTTCGAGTTATCTTCGGGAGTGCCCACCCTACAAAAAACAGTTTGTTGAGAATGGTGCAAGATCTGAGTTTTAACTGACTTGAGCTATGAGACAGTGGTTTCAACCACTGTCGAGTTATCGCCACTGCCGCAAGATCTCAATTTTAACTCACTTAAGCCATAAGACAGTGCTTTAAACCACTGTGGCGTTATAGCGACTGGTGCAAGTTATCAGAGAAACAGAGTTTCTTCAAAAAAAAAACCGTTTCTCTGATTTGCTTCATCAATCCTGTATCCAAAGATACCCGCCCTAACCCTGTATAGCAGTCGCCAAGGCGGTTAGGGCATCCGAAAACGCCAAAACCCATTCATAGCAAGCATTTCACTTTTGACTTTTGACTTTTGACTTTTGACTTTTGCTATACCTAACTGACTCCTGGGATGGGTTCCCTCAAAGTAGGATCTTGATTTTAGTACCCAACACCACTTATGATCGATCTCAGCTCAGAAATAGTATATTTTTGCCCAGCTAATTACTAAAGTAAGTTGCCAGTTACCAATATTGTCGCTTGGATTTCCCCTCACCCCTGATTCAAGGGTGAAGCGGATTCTAATTCCTCCCGATTCAATAGGGAAGCTGATTAAAAGTATGCCCAATTTAAGGGAATTTAGAGAAATCGAAAAGCCCCAAAATTGTCAACTAGCAACTTGAGTTAATAGTAACCCCTACCCAAGAATAAATTCCCGTGTTAGAAGCATTAGTATTCGCCACAGTATTGTGCGGATTTTTCGGTATTATCCTCAAAAAGAATCTAGTGATGAAGATCGTCTCCATGGATGTCATGAGTACGGGGGTTATCGCCTTTTATGTACTGGTGGCATCGCGAGAGGGCTTGTTCACACCAATCCTTTCCAATGTTAAACCTAATGGCGCTTACGCAGATCCGGTTCCCCAGGCAGTTATTTTAACAGCAATTGTGATCGGTTTTTCGATTCAGGCTTTAATGCTAGTCGGTGTCATGAAGCTGGCAAGAGATAACCCCACATTGGAAAGCAACGAGATCGAGAAAAATAACACCCCATGAATACTATTACAATTACTTGGATTGCCATCCCATTTTTTCTGGGGTTCACTATTTTCTTGATTCCCGCAGTTGCTCGCTACTTCGCACTATTAGGAACTATTATTTCAGCCGGATATGCGTTGCAGCTATTTCAGGAATCAGCACCACTGACACTGAATTTACTGGATAATTTTGGTGTCACCTTGGTAGTGGATGAATTAAGTGGCTACTTTATCTTAACCAATGCCATAGTAACGACTGCGGTTATCTTTTATTGTTGGCGCAGCGATAAGTCTGCTTTTTTCTTTGCCCAAGCATTGATTGTCCATGGCAGTCTCAATGCTGCCTTTGCTTCTGCTGACTTTATCAGTTTATATGTGGCATTAGAAGTCAGCGGTATTGCTGCATTTCTCTTAATTTCCTATCCGCGCACGGATAGAGTAATTTGGGTGGCATTACGCTATCTATTTACTAGCAATACTGCCATGCTCTTTTATCTGGTGGGTGCAATCTTAGCCTATCAGACAAATCATACCTTTGCTTTTGCAGGTTTGAAAGGTGCGCCGCCGGAAGCTGTTGCCCTTATCTTTTTAGGACTTTTGGTGAAAGGAGGAGTATTTGTTTCGGGATTGTGGTTACCTTTAACCCACTCAGAATCAGAGACACCAGTATCGGCATTACTCTCAGGAATTGTGGTGAAAGCAGGTGTCTATCCTTTAGTGCGTTGTGCCTTAATTTTGCCAGATATCGAGCCGATAGTGAGAATTTTTGGAGTGGGTACAGCCTTGCTGGGAGTTAGTTACGCTATCTTTGAAAAAGATACCAAGCGAATGCTAGCCTTCAGCACAGTTTCTCAGTTAGGCTTTATCCTCGCTGCACCTGAAGTAGGTGGATTTTATGCTTTGACACACGGCTTAGTTAAATCTTCCCTATTCATAATTGCGGGATCTTTACCCAGCCGAAACTTCAAAGAAATTCAATCCCAAAAAATCGATACCACCATCTGGATTGCCCTCGTTATCGCCAGTCTTTCCATTTCTGGTTTTCCCCTACTAGCTGGATTTGGCGCAAAAGTATTAACACTGAAAAAACTCCTCCCTTGGCAAGGAATTTTGATGAATATTGCCGCCGTCGGCACAGCCATATCCTTTGCCAAATTCATCTTTCTACCCCCTGGCGGGAAAGAAAAAGCCAAGCCCGGTTTTTGGATGGCAGTCACCCTGTTAATCGGAGGCTTAATTGCCGCCAACGGTATATATCTCGAAGCTTACACCATCGATAATATATTGAAAGCGATCGCAACCATTGGGATTGGCTGGCTGGGATATCTCCTGATTGTCAAGAAATTAGTTATTTATCTCCCTCGTGTCTTAGAGGAATTGGAGCATTTGTTTGGCATGATGAGTTTGATGTTAATTCTCATTTTCTGGATGGCATTAGCATGATTGGACATCTTATATTACGGCTGGGCATCTGGTTTCTCCTCACTGCCAATTTCAGTGTCATGAATATAATCATTGGCGTAACCATTGCCCTACTCTTGCCCCGCAGTTACACATCTCCAGATAGATTAAAAGATTGGTTGAGGATGCTCTGGAAAATCCTCATGGCAATTCCTGCCGCCTATCTCGAAGCCTTTGAAATTATTTTACGTCCCCATAACGCCGAAGAAATAATTAGGGAAAAAGGCAATAAAAAAAGATCGGATAACCTCGTATTCCTGGATATATTTCTCATTACCTTCACCCCCAAAACAATAGTCATCGAATACGAAGAAGACGGCTGGTATAAAGTTCACCGAATTGCACCGAGGAAAAAGCGATGAATTTAGATATAGCAATTATCCTGATGATTCTCGCCATCCTCATCCCCATGTACGAAGCATGGCAAGATGATGATTTTTGGCAGAAAATGCTGGCATATTCCAGTATCTCTGGTAAGACAGCAATTACCATCCTCATGATATCCGTCATCCGCGATGATTGGATGATTGGTGTAGTAGGAGTAATTATCTTAACTGTCGGAAATGCCGGATATATGTTACTAGCACATGTTCTCAAACGGATAAATCAATATGATTGACTTTATTAGTTATACCTTCATTGGTGTCGGGATTTTCTTCTGGTTTTGGGGGACTTTTCCCATCCTCGGCAATCGTTCCCTCTTCTTCAAACTCCATACACTTTCCGTTTCCGATACCCTCGGATCGATTAATATTATGGTAGGACTCCTCCTGAAAAGACCAAACGAATGGCCTCTTTTAATTCTCGCGATATTATCATTAGCAATGTGGAATACAATGCTCGGATATGTCTTAGCCTATTGTTCCAGCCGGGGGAGACAAAATGACTGAACTATATCTTTATTTCATCATTGGGTTGTTGCCATTATCCGCCCTCATGCTCGTACTCCAAGTTAATCCCTACAATGCCTTAATTATTCGTGGAGTATTAGGTGCAATAGCCGCAACAGTAGACGCAGTATTAGGTGCGGCAGATGTCGCTTTAACCGAAGCCTTAATGGGAACCCTCCTCTCCATTACTCTCTATGCTATCGCAGTACGTTCATCCTTAGTCATGCGTCTCGGTATCATTCAAGAAGATGGGATTGAGGCAACAGCAGATCCTAATTTCGATAAACTAATCGACAAATTAAGGACAATAGTTAGCAAACACTATATGCGTCTTGAATTAGTTCCCTACACCAATACAATAGCCTTAGATAGAGCCTTAATGGAAAAAGAAATCCATGGCACTTGTACCAAACCAGAAAAATGGAATAAGACAGTCAAAGAAGATAAAAATCAACCCTATTATCAGGGAAAAATTAGAATTAAACGTCTCCATGACATCATCCAAACCGAACTTTCTTTACCAGGAACAAAGTTTAGCCATATAAATGTATCAGACATAGGGGAGACAAACAAATGAAATGGATTTACATTGCCGCAGGAATAGCGCTGTACTTCAAAATGCTATTCATCCCCAACCCATCACCAGAATTAACAGATATATCCATAGTCGAAGCCGTAGTCAAAGATAGTGGAGTACCCAGCGCCGTTGCAGGCATCATTCTCAGAAATCGCCTCTATGACACAATCTTTGAAGTCATCGTATTCACCATCGCCATTTTAGGCGCAGGTTATCTCCTCGCCAACGAAAAGCCATCCTGTAATATCTACCAATTTTGCGATCGCCCCTCCATAGTTTTAGCACGTCTCGGAGCCACAATTGCCGCTATACTCAGTATTGAATTAGCAATTCGCGGGCATCTCAGCCCCGGTGGTGGTTTTGCCGCAGGGGTAGCAGGAGGAACAGCAATTGGATTAATCGCAATTACCTCATCATCCCACTGGATGCAGGATATTTATCAGCGTTGGCGTGCCGCTATATTAGAGAAAATTTCCGTCCTGATTTTTATTGTACTCTCGGTGATAACTTTAGCTGGAATAGAGTTACCACACGGAGAAATGGGTGCGCTTTTCAGTGGTGGGATACTTCCCCTGCTTAATATTCTAGTAGCTGCTAAAGTCGCATTGGGATCTTGGGCTGTTGTCTTGATTTTTATTCGTTATCGGGGATTATTGTGACAGAATATATAGCAGTCGCCACAGCGGTTAGGATATAGAGAGATTGGTAGGGGTGTTCGCGTAGCGTTCTCGCAGAGTAGCAAGAGCGCGATAACTTTGGCAAAAAATCCTAAATATTTAGGGGTAACGGATGTAACGGATTATTGGTTGTAGGGGTGAAGCATTCTGGCGATCAATAATAACTGAAAACCATGAATATTGCATCAGAATGCTTCACCCTGCCCTGACGCGACGGATACAAATGGGCTTAATCTTATACCGGGATGTCGGTATCCCAATAGGTACAGGGTGAAGCAAAAGCGTATAAATATAGCAATAGACAAGGCATTTAGGGCATCAATAGTGAGGGGAGGGTGAAGCATTCGGATATAAATATTTAGGGTTTGTTGCC
>DOIX01000237.1:0-2134 GCA_003511885.1 Cyanobacteria bacterium UBA11153 | reverse complement strand
AAGCATTCGGATATAAATATTTAGGGTTTGTTGCCAAGGTTATCGCCCGAATGCTTCACCCCTACAACAAATCATCCGTTACATCCGCTACCACATCCGTTGCCAAATTCCTTTTCCACCTGCATAACCCCCCAACTCTCAGACATACAAACCAACAACCCATATTCCGCAGATAAGGTTGGTCTAACATAGGGTTTGCTGAAAAAGTCTTTTCGTTGGGGCAGGGTGTGGGTTTTTTGGTGTGGGGTTTTCTTGAAGGCAATTTTCCAGTCTAAGCCATCCAATCCTCAGTTATTAAACCCGGAACTTTGTTAAAGTCATTAACGTTTCGGGTTAACAATACCAAACGACGTTGTAGACAACTGATATGATCGGTATCAAGCAAATATTTCACGATTGTTTGCCAACTTCATCTGTAGGATTGTCAGCCTGACGAAAAGCACGTCCATATTCTAAAACTTCGAGAAAAGTAGCTTCATCAGATATCGAGCCAATGAGTTTATTTAGCCAATTTTCAGAGGTAGGCTGAGGATCGAACTTGCGCTGGAGATCGTAAACTACTTGTTCGATAGTAATTAAGCGTCGTTCTAGGGTTGCTTGGTCTAACATAAATTTTCCTTAGATTTCCAGCTTGCCATAACACAATCTTAGCATTAGACAGCGATTCTTGCCAATAATCAGTACAACTCATATTTCATTAACTGACAAGGAATCGTGCCATTATAAACCGCAATTCTTTGACAAGATTTTAGCCCAATTGATTGAGATAATTCCTTATTACCACTCAGAATAAAAGCAGTCCAACCTTTAAAACGTTGCTTGAGAATATCCCCTAATTTTTTATAAAAAGCCCCCAAATCAGTATCTTTACCCAGCCTTTCCCCGTAAGGAGGATTGCAGAATAAAACGCCAGTATCAGCGGGTGCAAAAACATCAGTAAGTTCAATTTGAGAGAAATAGACACAATCCAAAACACCGCAATTTTCAGCATTAGCCATCGCCAGCGCGATCGCATTTTCATCCCCATCACTGCCCCAAATCGGTGCGGGGAGAAGCTCCCGCTGACTATCGCGAGCTTCTGCAATTAATTTTTCTAACAGCAAGGAATCGAAATCGAGCCAAGTTTCAAAACCAAAACCCTCTCTAAACAGCCCAGGAGCAATATTAAGAGCCTTCAAACTAGCTTCCAATGGTAAAGTACCACTACCACAAAGAGGATCGTAAAACATTTGTTCTGGTTGCCAACCTGAAAGTTGAATTAAAGCCGCCGCCAGTGATTCTTTCAGAGGTGCAGATCCCACCGCAGGACGATAGCCTCGACGGTGTAAACTATTTCCAGAACTATCGAGACTAACCGTACAAACATCGCGATTAATATGGACACCAATCCGCACATCTGGTTGTTGAAGTTCCACATTTGAACGTTCACCAAAATTGTCCTCCTGTTGGTCAACGATCGCATTTTTCACCTGAAGCGCCGTAAAATGGGTATGATTAAGGCGATCGCTTTTGCCTGTAGCATTCACTGCCAGCGTCATGTCTGGTGTCAGATAATTTGACCAATCCAGCTTCTGAATACCCCGATAAAGCTCATCAGCATCGCAGCAAGGAAACTCATCAACCTTCATGAGGATGCGGAATGGCAGCCTCGCCCATAAATTTACACGATAGAGGAGATTGCGATCGCCCTCAAAAGCCGCACCACAAAATCCTGGCTCCACTCCTGACGCACCCAGTTGCTCCAACTCCTGCGCTACGAGTGTTTCTAATCCCCTAGCCACTGTTGCGAAATATTGATTCATTTTACTTAAGAACTAAATAGATTGGCTAGACATTCTCGATATTATCTTATAAGCAGTTAACTGTTTGGGTAATATTTTTTCACCGATATCGATCGGCGCGTATGTTAGATTATTGGCTGTTGTTTAATGCCATAAAATTTGTTGTCCTGAATTGCTCATAAATTTCTTTAATCCCATCAATCCCCACCAAAATAATGCCGCCTCCATATCCAGCGCCCTCACCAGAGCTTACCTGAGTTCGGAGTTCCGAGTTCGGAGTTCCGAGTAGCCCTTTCAGGGCGGCTACGCCAACGGAGTATGCGCTTCGCACAGGCTACGCCAACGGTGTTTTC
>DOIX01000238.1:9108-22733 GCA_003511885.1 Cyanobacteria bacterium UBA11153 | reverse complement strand
CATTCTAATTTCCAATTGGAAATCGGCTAAATGTCGTAAATAGCGTACAACATTTTGCTGATAAGGATCTCCTGGCGAGAGAGAGGGGGATTTTCAGTTAATAGCTGATGGCTAATCAATCAAGGTTCCGGTAAGGCTGTTTTCACCCTTTGATATTCGGCTGTAATTTTTGATACTAATACATCAGCATTAACTATATTACCAGTACGACCCATTTGTTCTAGTTTATCGCATAGTTGATACAGAATATTTGCGCCAATTGTGGTAGAAGCACCTCGTAAAGCGTGGGCTGATGCCTTAATTGCGGCAGCATCTCCTTGGTTAACTGCATCTTGAATTCCTTGCAGTTTAGATGGTGCTACTTCCAGAAATTTCTGGACTAATTCTAACCAAAATTCTTCGGTATCATCTCCCATTAATTCTTGTAACTCGGCAAAGGTTTGTGGGTCAAGAGGTGGGGATTCTGATGGATTTGCGATCGCATTCTTGGCACTTGGCATCGCCTTGGTTATCTCCATCTCTCTGTTATCCTGTATCTCTGGTTGTTTGGTGTCTTCTAGATTAGGTATTTCTGAGGGGGTTGGTAATTCTGGTAATTTAGATTTAGACTTCCCTTTACTCTCCTTATTCCGGGGGGAAATTTTAGGTGCAGTCCATTCAGATTCCTCCCGATTAAGTTCAGATTTCTCCTGATTTAGGGGGGATATTTGAGATTCTGTAGATTGAACCCCCCCCCTTAACAGGGGGGAGAATTTGGATTCAATATCTTCTTCTCTATTAATACTTATATTTTGTCCTGTCACAGTGGGAATGGACGTAGTTTCCTTCATTTGTTTATAATCGGCTTCAATTTTAGCAATCAGGATACCTGCACGGGCGATAATTGTTTTTAATTCAGTAATTTCGTCTTCATTTATTCCACCAAATTGACTTGCTGAATTGTTTGTTTGGATTGGCGTTGATATATCTGGGGTAATCTCTGCCATACTATTACTTTCCGGGACGATTGGGGATGGAGATAAACTGTCTGGTTGGATATTTTGCTCATCTGTTTCTGTTGGAGAATTTAATCCCGATTGCCAGAGGAGACTTTGATAGTGTTTAATGGCTTGCATAATTGCCTTAACTCGGACAGGCTTGCTGATATAATCATTCATCCCAGCCTCTAAACAAGCTTCCCTATCTCCCTCCATTGTGTTAGCTGTCATGGCAATAATCCAAGGACGAGACAATTCCCGATCTTGAATTTGACCTTCCTCTGCATCTTCTATTCCCAAAACATTCTGAATATTTCTCCCTCTCTTCCCTAATCTCCCATCTTTCCGAATTCGCCTAGTAGTTTCTAATCCATCCATTTCTGGCATCTGCATATCCATAAAGACGATATCGTATTCGCAGCGATTCACAGCATCAATTGCTTCTTTGCCGCTACTAACAAGATCCGGTTTATAGCCCAATCTCTGTAACATTTCTCCTGCCACAACTTGGTTAACCTCTACATCATCTACTAACAATATTTTCAAAGGGAATTCTCGACTAATTTCCGTACTAAATTGGGGCTGGATGACGCAAGGATTAGTTCCCGTACATTCTCTCATCACAATTCTAATCAAAGCTTCATAAAGTTGAGTTTGCTTAATTGGTTTATAGACAAAAGCCGCAAAATCAACTCGCCCTTCAAATTCTCTACTCCGAGGTTTCCCCCCAGAGCTTAAAATCAATAAAGGTAGATGTTTTCCTTGGGGGAAGGTGCGAATCTCTTCCGCGAGAGTAATCCCATCCATTTCTGGCATTTGGTAATCTAAAATAGCTAAATCAAATTCATGCCCCTGACGCAGTAATTTGAGTGCTTGAAAACCAGACTTCGCTCCATAGACAACCATACCCCAAGATTTAGCTTTTAGAGTCAGAATTCTTCGGTTAGTAGTATTATCATCTACCACTAATAATCGCAGTCCTTTTAGCTCAGGTTGGGTAGCATCCAAATTTACTGGATCGGCAAAAGGAGCATCTTCAGTAGTAATGGTAAAATAAAATTGGGAACCTTTCCCCTCTTGACTTTCTACCCACATCGTACCACCCATCATCTCGCTGAGACGTTTGCTGATGGCTAAACCTAAACCAGTCCCGCCGTATTTCCGTGCGATTGAACTATCAACTTGACTGAAGGGTTGAAAGAGTAAATTCATCCGTTCCGGAGAAATGCCGATTCCGGTATCCTTAACTGCAAATTGAATTGGATATTTTGCTCCGTTTTCTTTTGTTGGTGCTTGATTTTCCGTTATTTCTTCTGCGATTGACGACTCGCGACTGACAACTGACGAAATGACAATGATAATTTCTCCTGCTGTGGTGAATTTAACTGCATTTCCTAAAAGATTGAGCAAAATTTGCCGTACCCTTGTCACGTCTCCTACTATATATGTTCGGATATTACCCTCAAATTGATAAGCCAAATCTAGGTTTTTTTCAGCGGCTTTGGGGGCAACTAAATCTAAGGTTTCTTCAATACAGGTTCTCAAGTTAAATGGCTGATACTCTAAGTCTAACTTACCCGCCTCTATTTTAGAAAAATCGAGAATATCGTTAATAATAGTCACCAAGGCATCACCGCTACTGCGAATTGTATTAACAAAATTGCGCTGGTTAGGTGAGAGTTGGGTATCTAACAGTAACTCCGTCATCCCAATTACTCCATTCATCGGGGTACGAATTTCATGACTCATCATCGCCAAAAATTCGCTTTTCGCTCTGTTAGCACTTTCTGCTTCGACGTTAGCACGTTTTAATTCTGCTTCAATCTTTTTCCGTTGCTTAATTTCTTCTTGGTAACTTTGAATCCGGTGAGTTAGTTCGGTAAAATCCTGAACTGCAATTAGGGCATCAAACTTTTCTCCGCTAAGAGATGGGATTGGGGTAATATTAGTTTGGTGAATCCGTGGTTTACCATTGGGGCGATTTGATGAAATGATAAACTGATGTAGTTGAGCAGAAAATACTACAGGTAATCCACTTTCAAATACCTGCCGCAGCCGGACATTATATTTAGGTTGAGTAATGTGGGGAAAATGAGTATTTAGGGGAGTGCCAAGGATTTTATCTTTGGGGATTTTTGTCCAGTCTTCCAGTATCCGATTCCAAAATAAAACTACTAAGTCCTTTTGGATGACACACAAACCGATAGGCACGCGGTCAAGAGTACTGAATTTTTGTTCGGCTTGTTCAAGTATCTCGCTCATCCTGTGACATACTATAGTTGTTTTTTGTATTACAGAGGTAATGCCGCAGTCTAAAAGAATCAGAGGTCAGAACTAGACCAGATATATAACAGTGGACAGTTGACAGTGGACAGTTGACAGTTATTTGATGTAAATCAAACCGTTTACTCAGGAATGCTTCTCGGCTCTATTCATGACGTTATTGATGTATTAACCGATGTGGTGGTTGCTATATAACGAGATTATCAGATTGGTGCTAAAATCTCAAGATTATATATCTAAGCCAGAGAAATCTGCATGGAAATTGATGAAGATTTAAAGGAATTCCTGATTGAAGGATACGAATACCTCAACCGAATGGAAGGGGATTTGGTAGCCCTGGAACAAGATTGTGCGGATTCAGAGGTAATTAACCGCATTTACCGGAGTCTCCACACCATCAAGGGCAACAGCGGCTTTCTGGGGTTAGAGAAGCTACAATTAGTAACCCATGGAGGAGAGAATTTACTCAGTCACCTGCGGGATAACCCTATAGTTCCCGCGCAGGACACCATTGGTACTGAATCTTTTACCTCCCATGTCACTACCGCACTACTTCAGGTAGTAGATGCGGTGCGGGAACATTTTCAATCCCTTGAAGCAACTGGATTAGAAAGTGATACTGATTGTACATCACTAATGTTGCAGTTAAGTCAACTGGTCGAGAGAGAGTGGGAGGTGAGGAAAGAGAGGGAAGAAAATCCTCAATCTCTAGTTTCTTCAGATTCTTCTGTCTTATTGAGGGAGGAGAATGTAGATTTTAATCCGCCTATTTCTACTTTATTCAAAGAGGATAATTTAGATATCTCTCAGCCCTCCAGCCCTCCAGCCCCTCAGCTACCTTTATCCACTATCTCATTAGCTACTAATAGTGCCATAATTAATCCTCAAGCAGCGGAAATTGAGAATACTGACAGCGATGCTAACCAATTTAAAGTTACTGATACTTCCATCCGGGTTGATGTCAATTTGTTGGATAAATTAATGAATCTAGTGGGTGAACTAGTTTTATGTCGCAATCAAATTATCGAATTTGCCAATACTCAAGAGGAAGATAATCAAAGAGATAATGGCTTCAAATCCGCATCTGGAAGGTTAAATCTGATTACCTCGGAGTTACAAGAAGGGGTAATGAAAACTCGGATGCAGCCTATCCGTACTATTTGGAGTAAATTTCCTCGCGTAGTGCGGGATATTGCTGTTACTTTAGGCAAACAAGTAAGATTAGAAATGGAAGGAGAAGATACGGAACTTGATAAAACTTTAATTGAGGCGATCGCAAATCCTCTCACTCACCTGATTCGGAACTGTCTCGATCACGGTTTGGAAACGCCAGAGGTACGGACTGCTTTGGGTAAGTCTCCGGTAGGACGTTTGTCTGTACGAGCTTACCATGAAAGCGGTCAAGTTAATATTGAAATTTCTGATGATGGTGCGGGCATCGATCCAGACAAAGTTAAAGAAAAAGCACTGCAACGAGGGATAATTACTCCCGAGCGATTTGCTCAACTTCGCGATCGCGAAGCCCTGAATCTAATTTTCCTCCCCAGCTTTTCCACTGCTGAAAAAATTACCAGTATTTCAGGACGTGGTGTAGGAATGGATGTGGTACGGGCGAATCTGGAAAAAATTAACGGTACTATCGATGTCCAAAGTAAAATTGGCCAAGGGACAACCTTCAAATTAAGAATACCCTTAACCTTAGCAATTATTCCTACATTAATTATTACCACAGGAGGCGATCGCTACGCCATTCCTCAAGTCAATCTTTTAGAACTTGTCCGCTTAGAAGGAAAACAAGCAAAACCAGGAATAGAACTCTTTCACAACACCCCCGTTTATCGCCTCCGAGGACAACTTCTACCTTTAGTTTATCTCAATCATGAATTACAGATCGCTAACTCAGATGTGGGAATCGCGAATAGGGAAGAGGAAAATAACCAAGAGTCAACAACCGAAGATGACATCCTAAATATTGTTGTAGTTCAAGCTAGTGACAAACCCTTTGGCTTAGTAGTTGACACTATTAACGACACCCAAGAAATAGTTGTCAAACCCCTAGGGAAACAACTAAAATCCATTAATTGTTTTGCAGGTGCTACCATCATGGGAGATGGCAAAGTTGCATTGATTTTAGACGTGCAAGGTTTAGCCCAAAAAACCCAATTAATTTCCGAAGCAGACGATAAAAAACTAGTGTCGGAGCGAAACCAAAATCAGGAATCTCCAAAAAACACCGAACAAATCTTATTACTTCAAGGTCCCGATTCCCGACGGATGGGAATTCCCCTCTCAAATGTATCTCGCCTAGAAGAAATTTCCCCAACCTTGTTAGAGAGACTTGGCAAAGGATATGCTATTCAATATCGCCAGCAAATTATGCCTCTTATTAATTTATCTACTGTTTTCGGTAGCAATGGTTACTCCCATAATTTATTAAACACCAGTTTTTCATCTAAAACAGATAACACAGATGATAAATTACCTATAGTTGTAGTATCCGTTGACGGAGAAAAACAAATAGGGTTGATAGTAGAACAAGTTCTTGATATTGTAGAACAAGCGATTGATATTAAGGGCAAAGCTAACCAGCCAGGAATTCTCTATAATGCAGTAATTCAGGGTCAAGTTACTGAAATCCTCAATGTGGAAACTGTAATTGGTAATCATTAAGTGGATAATAGCTAGTGGCTAATTGCTAATCTACTCCCCACTATCTACTCCCTACTCCCCACTCCCCCTAAAACATGACTAAAAACACTCAATTATCTACATTTTTTGTCGGACAATTATTTTGCGGAATAGAAATAGAAAATGTTCAAGAAATTATTCGCTATCAGGAGATGACAAAAGTGCCTTTAGCACCTCCAGTGGTTGCTGGCTTGATTAATTTGCGGGGACAAATTGTCACCGCAATTGATTTACGATTACGACTAGATTTAGGTCGTCGTAGTCTTGATGAACTACCACTTAATGTCATTGTAAAAACTAGCGATGAAACCGTCAGCTTGTTAGTGGATGATATTGGTGATGTTGTGGAGGTAAAAGCGGAAGATTTTGAAACTCCTCCCAATACCTTTACAAGTCATATACGTCACTTAGTTCGCGGATGTTATAAACTTAAAGAGCGATTATTATTATTTCTGGATATTGAGGAAATTGTCAGTTGTTAGTGGAAAAATCGGGAATGGTTGATGTGGAATAGGTAAAGCGTAACTATCAACTAAGCTGTTACGCATTTAAACTTTATGTCCTAGCGAGCGAGGACGCTCGCACTACAACGATTTCACGATTTTGTAATCACCACTTTAGACGCAAGGGCAGCTTATCAACTATCAACTATCAACTATCAACTACCATGCCCATCCAGGGTTCAAATTTTGATTTTATTCGCCAACTGATACGGAATCGCACGGGTGTTGTTCTCTCGGAAGACAAGATGTATTTGGTTGAATCTCGTTTGGCATTCTTAGTAAGAGAAACTGGTACTAATTCCCTTGATGGGTTAGTGACGCACTTGCGACAACAAAAATCTAATTGTCTCACGCAACTCATCATTGAAGCAATGATGACAAACGAGACATTCTTCTTTCGGGATGTCCATCCTTTTGAGGCTTTGAAAATATTTGTTTTGCCAGAATTATTACAAAAACGAAAACTTGAAGGTAGACTAAATATCTGGTGTGGTGCTTGCTCTAGCGGGCAGGAGCCTTACAGTATTGCTATCCTGCTGCAGGAAAATTTTCCTCAGCTTTCAAGTTGGCAAGTCAAGTTGATTGCCAGCGATATTTCTACATCAATGTTAAAAAAATCTATGGCTGGAAGCTACAGTCAGCATGAAGTTAATCGGGGGTTATCAGCAGGATTACGACAGAAATACTTTCATCCTTCTGGTAATCAATGGTTAATTAAGGAAGAAATACGCCGTATGGTTGAGTTTCGCCAAATGAATCTGACGGAAACATTTTCATCAATGCCCCAAATAGATGTAATTTTTCTCCGGAATGTTTTAATCTATTTTGATATCGAGATGAAGCGAAAGATTTTGGCTGGAGTGCGGAAAGTGTTGCGAGATGATGGTTATTTATTTCTGGGTGGGGGAGAGACAACTGTTAATTTAGACGATAGTTTTATTCCTGTACAGTTGGATAAGGCTGTCTGTTATCGGTTGCGGCGATAAGATGGAAAATTCTTTAAAGATCATTAGCCGTCCTTTGGATTATTGTACCACGATCGCTGAAACGACGCAATCTCGTTAATAATTGAGAATTTATTTTAATAAGATCCACGAAGTTAAGCCCCTTTCAGCCTTCAATCTTTTATTAAGTTATATTAAGAAACTTTTTTTGAGGGAAAGGGGCTGGGATAGATGGCAAAATTATCACATGTCTCTGACTTCTACCTCAGTCTATCCTGATGTATTCTGTCCACTGTCCACTGTCCACTGTCCACTATCCACTGGCTTAACAAGCATTTGCAAATTAGGCGGAGGAGCAATAGTCAAACCACGGCGTATTGGTTTAGCGGGACGATTATTTGTCAGTGACAGATGAAAATGAGACATAATTGTCGCTAAAACTAATTTCATTTCCAACATGGCTAATCCCGCACCAATACAGCGACGATTACCGCCGCCAAAGGGTAAATATTCGTAAGGAGAATATTGCCGTTGTAAAAATCTTTCTGGTTTAAATTTTTTTGATTCCGGATATAAATCTTCCCGATGATGGACTAAATATATAGATGGCAGTAGAGATGTACCTGTTTCAAACTGATAACCCATGACTTCCATTGGTGCTTTGAGAATCCGCAGGAATGTACTCGGTGCAACAGGATAAATCCGTAATGTTTCTTGACAAATAGCTGTCAGATAAGGAAGTTGGGAAATATCAGTAGGTGCAGGATTATCGCCAAGAGACTCTAGTTCATAGCGCAGTTTTTCCTGAACTTCTGGTAAATAATGAATCCAGTATAATGCCCAGGTAAGAGCAGAAGCAGTAGTTTCATGACCTGCAACCAGTAGTGTCATTAGTTCATCATGTAACTCGTCATCTGTCATGGATTCACCAGCTTCATCTCGCGCCGATAATAGTAAGGTGAGAATATCGTTACGAGAAAAATCGGTAAGTTTTCGCCTTTCTCGAATCTCATCATATATTAACTGTTTAATTCGATCTCTCTGGCGTAAAAATCGTCCCCATGGACTTAAATCTCCCCAATCTTGTCGCAGTGAGGGGAAAAATAGTAAAGTGGAACTAACCGGAGAATTAAACATATCCATCAGGTTACTGAGGAGATGTCGTAATTTTTGAAAACGCTCTCCCTTATCCAAGCCAAATACTGTTTGTAAAATCACCCGTAAGGTAATTTCTTGCATGAAGAGGCGTATAGTAAAAGGTTTACCGACTTGCCAGCGTCCGGTCACTTCTCTGGTAATATCGCAGATAAGCTGACTATAATCCCGAATGCGATCGCTATAAAATGGCGGCATGAGCAGTTTCCGCTGCCGCTGATGCTTTGAGCCGTCGAGTAACACGAGAGAGTTGTCACCCAGAAAATATTGTAAAATAGCGTTTCCTCTGCCGGAGTCAAATAACTCTGGAGGGGCGGAGAAAATCTCTTTAATTGCCTGTGGATTGCTGAGATAAACGAATGGGGGAGATTTTTCTCCTCCGATTTTGATGATATCTCCATATTGTTGAGCATAGTCTTCCAGGTATGCCAAGGGCTGAAAAATTAGCTTAAAAACTCGTAGCATCCAGGGAGTTTTTGGTCCGTTTGGTAGTGTCATAGATATGGGGAGTAGGGAGTAGATTAGTCATTGGTCATTGGTTGTTAGTCATTGGTCATTGGTTGTTGGTCATTGGTCATTGGTTGTTGCTTTTAAACAAAGGACAAAGGACTAAGGACTAAATCTATTTCCCAGCTAGAGTATCCTGAGTTTCTCTTGTTTCTACTACTGATTCTTCTTTTACTGCTGAGGGTACTTGCCAAATTCTGATGTTGCTATCGAATCCGCCAGTCGCTAGGAGTTTGCCGTCGGGGCTGAAGGCAACAGATTGTGCCCAATCTTCAGCTACAGTAATTAATTTGAGTAATTCGCCCGTTTTGATGTTCCACAAACGGATGCCATCGCGACTGGCACTAGCGAGAGTTTCGCCATCAGGATTCATAGCAATTGCCCAAATTCTGCCAGTATGTCCCGAAAGGGTGCGGAGTAAGGTGCGGTTTCGGATATTCCAGATTTTAATAGTGCGATCGTAACTGCCACTGACTAATGTTTGTCCGTCTGGAGTAAAAGCTAATCCATCCACGGGGCGATTATGGGCGGAAATGCTACCAAGGGATTGTCCAGTTTTAATATTCCATAATTTAATCGAGCCAAACTTATGTCCGCTAGCTAAAATATCTCCTTGTGGATGAATGGCAAGGGAATAGGTTTGATGATCAAAACGTGCCAAATTATAAATAGGTCTTTGTTTCTTTAAATCCCACAGTCTAATTCCATCTAAACCGCCACTTGCTAATACACGACTATCTGGTGTAATAGCGAGGGCTAGTAAATTACTGGTATGTTCCAGAAAAAGATGGGTGTATTCTCCGGTTTCCCAATTCCAGAGATTGAGAGCAGAATCTTCGCCACAACTTGCTAAAATTGAACTATCAGGCGCGATCGCAAGTTGGGTAACAGAGACTCGTTGTGCCCTAATTTTATCAATCGATCTTCCTGTTTTGACATCCCATAATTTAAGTTTACCATCATTATAGCTACCGCCACTAATCAAAGTTGCTCCATCCGGACTAAATAGCAAAGAGTCAACCACTGTAGCATGAGCATCAATAGTATAAAGTAATTCAGGATTGCGCCAACTATTACTAAAAGAAGGAATATTTGAAGGTGGTAGTGGTTGGGTAGGAGTATTTGGAGGAACAGGTACGGGAATAGATTGACTCATTGCCATTTCACCCGCTCCAGTCAGGGTAGCAGCAATAACTCCTAAAATTGGGAAAATTATTCGATCCTTTGTCATGAGCTTTTACTTGATTCTTTGCGCACCTTTGCGCTTTCCTTTGCGTACCTTTGCGTTAGAAAAATAAATAAGCCCAACCACAAAATATTTTCCCCATTCCCCCAAACTATCGAGGCGGCTGGCGTTTAATTGGGGGCATTAATGGTACCACTGGCGGACGAGAAGAACTTGGAGGGAGAAAACGGGTAACGGGTTGTTCGGCGAGTTGGGATTCTTTACGATTATTTTGCCACCAACGCAAAATAATCGCTAGAATTACCATCATTACTCCGAAACTAAGGAGAGACCAGCTTTCGCCAAAACCACCAATTATGGCATTTACGCTTCCGACAATCACGATAAAGCTCGAAATTGGTTCTTTGCGGTAAGCTACCTTTAAAAACCGAGGTAATAAAGCATTCATCACAGGCTGCTACTTACTTTATTTAAGTGAGGTATTTATTCTAATACCGGACGATCGGATTTGGATCCGAATTAATCATGAACAACTAGAGGAGTATTTCTCTATATTTACCACTATTCTACCATATCTTACTTAGCGATCTTGGTGTCGGACATAGCACATCCCGATGCAAAAGGTAGAGTTAACCGAAATTGATTGTAGGGGGGCTAGGGGCTAGAGGGTAGAGGAGAAAGCTTTTCAATCAATGGTTTGAGGAATTGAGAATGTCGGGGCAGCCGTGGCGGTTGCTATATCATCCCAAATTGCCGTCAGGAGGTGGAACTTTTTGGGCTAATCTCCCTTGCCCCATCCCCCTGCCACTTCTGCTATTGTAAGCCCAGCCAGGTTAGCAATCCTTGACCTGTAAAGTACTCAATGACCACCATAATGGTAAAACCAAGCATAGCAGCTCTACCATTTAACCGTTCTGAATAGTCGTTGAAACCGAACTTGGGATCTTCTCCTTGAGGAGTTGTGGTGGGTTGTGGTGGAGTCATACTATCAAAGCCTCGCTCGGTGCATAAGTTACAATTCTTTACCTATTTTAGCCGTTAAAATCAGCAGGCGTGGCTTAAACAAGGAAAAATCTATGGAAATAGGCGTACCAAAGGAAACCAAAGACCAGGAATTTCGGGTAGGATTGAGTCCGATTGGCGTGCGGATTTTATACGAAGCTGGCAATCAAGTCTGGGTGGAGACGAATGCGGGTGTAGGCTCTGGCTTTAGGGATGAGGATTATCAGGAAGCTGGTGCAACGATTGTCTCTTCAGCGGCACAGGCTTGGGATCGAGATTTGGTAGTGAAGGTGAAGGAACCTCTCAAACTAGAATATCAGTTTCTGCAAAAAGGACAGTTGCTATTTACTTATCTCCATTTAGCAGCCGATCGCGTTTTAACGGAACATTTGATTAATTCTGGCACAACTGCGATCGCCTATGAAACAGTGGAACTGCCAGATTCCCGCTTACCGCTCCTTACTCCCATGAGTATTATCGCAGGTCGTCTTGCAGTACAATTTGGGGCGAGATTTCTGGAAAGGCAACAAGGGGGGCGGGGCGTACTTTTGGGTGGCGTGCCGGGGGTGCAAGCGGGAAATGTGGTAATTCTGGGTGGCGGCGTTGTGGGGACGGAAGCGGCGCGGATGGCAGTGGGTATGGGTGCTAAAGTCCAGATTTTGGATATAAATGTGGATCGTTTAGCTTATTTGGAAACTATATTTGGTTCGAGAGTGGAGTTGCTTTACAGTAACTCGCCTCAAATTGAAGCGATAGTGCCCCAAGCTGATTTACTAATTGGTGGAGTTTTAGTTCCAGGTCGTCGTCCGCCTATTTTAGTATCCCGAAATTTGGTACAAAAAATGCAGCCCGGATCGGTAATTATTGATGTGGCAGTAGATCAAGGTGGGTGTATTGAGACAGTCAAACTGACATCTCACAGCAATCCCACTTATATCGAGGAAGGTGTTGTCCATTATGGCGTACCAAATATGCCTGGTGCAGTACCTTGGACGGCTACTCAAGCTCTTAATAATAGTACTTTGCCTTATGTTCTCAAGTTGGCACAACGAGGGATTCATGCTTTCGATTTGGATCCGGTTTTGGCTAAGGGACTGAATGTACACGATCGTAAGTTAGTGCATCCTGCGGTGCGGGAAGTTTTTCCCGATTTGGTAGATTAGTTATCGATACTTGCTGAGACTCTCCCTGTTTCTAACCGGGAGGTTCTTTAACTACAAACATCCTCTTCCAATCTCTCTGATTTTTCCTACAGCATCGTGACATCCTCCTACACCAAATTGCAGATTATGGTGTGGATTTCTACTGAATAGATTGTCAGATGGTGGAGATTCCAGTCATCAACTAATCACCTGTGAAGCAGTGAAATGGTTTCAGGAGTGAATAACCTCCTAACTGCCCGGAGTAGTGCAAAAAATTTTCCCCGATTTGGGGATGATAATTCCTGATTTAGCAAGTCTTGGTATGAATAGATAAGTTCAATAGGGCTTGCCCCAGAGGCAACCCTACCCAAAAACCTACATAACAGTGATAATCTTATGCACAAACTTACTTTGATGGTTTGTCCTCACGATACAGCTAAGAATCCGGATCGCTGGTTTCGTTTTGTCCAATATTTGAACAATCATCTGTCAATTAATGTTCGCCTGGAAATATCTCTAGATTTTCAGGATTTTCGGAATAATTTAGATGGGGCAGACATTGTTTATGCCAACCCTGCTGATACCATTTATTTGCTGGAACAAAAGCAATTTTTAGCCGTTGTTCGACCGATAAATTTATATGATGAAGTAGTATTTATTGCCAATCATGAGATCTGGAATCCTGGCCTAGATTCACTTCAGATGGCAAGTGTCGCTACTGTTAACAGTATGCTCCCCACCAAACTTGCCTTAAAAATGCTTAAAGACAGGGGAATTGTACCCAGTCAATTAATCGATCGGTCTTCCTGGCTAGGTGTAGTTAACAGTGTCTCGAAAAATGAAGCTTCCTTTGGGATTATTTATAAGGATACCTACGATGAGCTTTCCCCCAAAACTCAAGAGATGGTAACCCCCTTTGCTGTTTCTGATGAGCGAGTTATTTTCCATGTCATTAATATTAGCCAAAACGCCCTAAAATACAAGGAAGAATTGAGAAAAATACTAGTAGAGATGAATATAAATGAAGCGGGAAAAGATGTGTTTAAAGAATTGAAAATTGAAGGATGGCAGACAGTGACATCAGAGGAGATTGAGAAAATTAAGCAAATCCAAATCCTCGCAATATCTTGAGGGTAGGAGATAGGTAAGCTGTCACGGTTTTAAGAAAGTCTGTGTTGGCATCAGGGGAGCAGGGGAGAAGGGAGCTTCTTGAGAAGGTTTGATGACTTTTTCCCTAA
>DOIX01000238.1:576-8794 GCA_003511885.1 Cyanobacteria bacterium UBA11153 | reverse complement strand
GTCAACTGTCCACTGCTATATACAGTTTAAATCCAGAGCAGCTTCATCGAAACTTACCCCATACTAATGAACTATAAGAGATTAAATCCATTGCCAGACAAGGGATTTAGTCTGTTGTTTGTTATAGGAGCTTCCGTCATGCTGACGGGATGACAACTATCGCTGAAAGCATGACATAATAAGCTTTTTAGGCCATCAACATTCAGAAAAATTAGCCCAGAAATCCGGTACTCAACAAGAAATCGATCTGACTTGTGGCTGCTCTGATATAAAAATAGTGTCAATAATGCCAAAAAATTGAGTCAATTTCTTGACCTGATGATGTGCTATAACACTGACTGTGCAATAGTTTCAGCCATAGTTGTCGCCTCGTCAGGCTGGAAGGGGCTTCTTATTGCCATGGTAATCTAGTAGCAGGCAGAACTAATCGATATGACACAAACACATTACCCACATTCAAGATTAGCAACAGAAGATGAAGCAGACAAAGAAGACTTATTTGACTACTTCTACGATGAACCAGGTACGACACCGGGGACACTAATCATTGAAGAGGATGCGACACCATCTAAAATTTTCTTAATTGACTATAATGAAGCCACTGCAACTTCGGTTAAACTGACTGCGCCGGAAGAATGTCTTGCTTACTTAGATACAGAATCAGTGTCTTGGGTTGATGTGAGTGGGTTAGGTAGTGAAGACATCTTAAAAAGATTGGGTGGAGTATTTGGCCTCCATCCATTAGTGTTAGAAGATGTAGTAAATGTCCCCCAACGTCCAAAAGTTGAAGAATATGAAGATCATTTACTGATTCTGGTACAGATGGTGATGCCAAAACCACATAAAGATGGTTTTTGGATTGAGCAAGTGAGTTTTGTGTTAGGGGAACATTATGTATTAAGCGTGCAGGAAGAAGGAGAAAGAGATTGTTTTGAGCCACTACGCGATCGCATTCTATCAAACAAGGGTATTGTCCGGAAGGCTGGGGCTGATTATCTGTGCTATTCTCTCCTTGATGCTGTGATTGATGGATTTTTTCCGGTTTTAGAAGACTATGGGGAAAGAATCGCGGCATTAGAAGATGAAGTTATTGTTAATGCTAGTCACAAAACTCTGAAAGAAATTTATGCTGTGAAGCGAGAATTACTAGCATTGCGTCGCTATATTTGGCCTTTGCGGAATGCCATTAATTCCTTAACGAAGGCAGATAGCCAACTGGTTAGTCCTAATGTGAGAATTTATCTAAGAGACTGTTACGATCATACTATTCAAGTCCTGGATATCTTGGAAACTTACCGGGAATTGGCATCAGGCTTAATGGATGTCTATTTATCTGCCATGAGCAACAAAATGAATGAGATTATGAAAGTATTAACAGTAATCTCCACTATTTTTATCCCAATGACGTTTATGGCTGGGGTGTACGGGATGAATTTCCACTATATGCCCGAATTGTCATGGCCTTGGGGATATTATGCTTGTTGGGGTATGATGATTGCGATCGCAGCTTCTCTCTGCTTCTTCTTCTGGAGTCGCGGCTGGTTTCAGGATTCCGCCTCGGTTAAAGATGATTAAAGTTCCCCTTCTGGCAAAAAAAACACTTAATTTATCAGGAGTCATGTATTAATGGATATTGCTCAAGAATTAGCTTACAACATCCTCATTTTGACTGTTTACGGGATTGTTGTTGCTTTAGTATTTAACAAGGCAGTCAAAGCCCTAGACGCACAAGCGATAGTTCAAACTGATTCAGAATATCTCAAGGAACAACTAGCAGAAAATAAACTAGATGAGTTTATCAATATCAAATTTTCCTTTCCAGATACATACAAAGTTGAAGACTTCAAAACCATCGCCATGGAAATTAAGAATAAATCTACAGAGGCAATGGTTGAAGTGGATTGGAAAGATAGTTTAATTAGTGATTTTGAGAAAAATGCACGGCGATTAATTCGAGTCATTCCCGGAAAAAATGAGGCATCCCAAGCCGCCAGTACCATTTTACCAGGCGCAACATTAAAGGAACAATTGAGCGATGAAAAGGTAACTGCCCCCTTATTCGATCCCGGAAAACTCAAAAAAGCAGCCGCAAAAAATGACAGATTCTCCATCCTCTTACTACTTAAAATCAAAGAGCCATCTAAATCCGCAAGATCCTGTCCTTTACGCTGTCAGTTTATCGTCAAAAAACTCCTTTGGCAAAAGGCTCTTTCTCTAGCTTTTCAACCGAAGTGAAAACAATTGACAATGGATAGTGGACAGCAGGGTAATTTGAGTAACTATCAACTATCAACTGTCAATTGTCAATTGTCAATTGTCAACTATCAACTATCCATTATCAATTAACCATTAGCAAGTCTCACCCTCACCAATAAATCGTTCAAATCATTTTTAGCTAAGGGTGCACTAGGCAACCAACTAGACTCAGAAACATCCAATAATTCCTGACACAAACGATTATATTCAGACTGATAAAAGTCAAGGTTAACATCCCCAAACAAAGATTGTTCATCTCCTGCCACCTTCCGGGCAATTAAATCAGAAATATAAGGCAACTTGAAAGATTGATTTAATGCGAGGAGGTTAGCTTCTATTTCACCAGTTTGCATCAAGTGGATACCAGTAAGGAGTACCCGATAAACATAAAGTAGGGGTTTGACACGTCTGGGGCTTTCCTTTTCAAAGAGATGCCATTGGGTGCGGGCAAAACCTAAGTAATGATGGTTGTGGTAGCGAGTGATACAGCGTTTGGCTATCCCTTTTAATTCTTGATGTTGGGCTGTGGTATGAATAATCAGGGGAGAATATAATTGTTCCAAAACATAGCCATTCTTTTTCAAAAGGAGGGCAAAGAACTTTTTGATGTCATGAGTGACTAAATCTAGTTCAATTTCATCTCTAGTTTCGGAGATTTCAATCGTTTCCTGTCGCGGCTCCAGTCGCAAAACTTCTGGTAGACTTAAAATATGAGAGCCTCGCACATCGTAGTCTGAATCGGGTGAGGCAAAGCCATAGAGATGTGCGCCGCTAATGGTAGCAAATAATAGGGGATAGGGTTGAGACGCAACGATTTTTTTAAGTTTTTCTTCTTTATTCATGTAGGAATCCTCTTCAGAAACCGGGTTTCTTTTGACAAACCACTCAAATTCGTCACAGCACTTACGAGAAAGTAGGTTTCTAGCAATACTAAAAATTGGGGCATTTTTCAAGCCAAGATAAAGCTTCTAGGCGACGTGCTTTGATTAAAAACCGATTAGCTTTTTCATAATCAGGGCGTTGTGGTAATGATGTATGAGATAAGGCTCTGTCAAATTCCTGATGCAAACTTAACCGCCAAGCGTTGACATCTTCCCACAGGATTTCACCACGACGAATGGCTAGTAGTTGTTCTCGATAAGCTTCAACTTTGACGGGAACAAATCCATATTTGAGGATAGAGATACCTGATAGTAACAGGCGAATTAAGTGCATGGCATGTTTTAATCTAATTTTGCCAATGCTACGGAGATCCTGTTCCATTTTCTTAAATTGGGAGATGACGTAGCCGTTGTAGGTTTGATAGACTAATTGAGATAGAAAAATATCCCGTATTCCTAGTAATTCTTCGGCAATAGGTGTCGCTGTTTCTACCAAAGGAGTATAGAGACACTCTAAAATATTGGGATTAGCTTTGAGTGCAAGAATTAAAAATTTTTGAAGTTCCCAATAGCATTCTTGGTTATCTTTATTTTCTATTTGTTCTGGGATACCATAGAGAGACCAGTGTATCTCGGCAGGTGGCAAGTAAATTCCCCGAAAATCCGTATCGGAGTTGTCATCATCCAAACCAAATGCCCTAGAGCCGACAATACAACGATAGATAATGCGATCGCAAAGGTTCAAATCCTTTAAAATATCTCTACTACGATCTAATCCTTCTTGTTGAAAATGCTTGCGAATACTGAATTCGTGACGTTGCAGGGTAATTTCAATTTCGTTTGGTAAGCGGATGCGATAGGAGTGGGAATTGTCTGTTGGCGCTTTGACGATGACACCTACTGCGCCGCGCAAACAGATTAATTCATTGGTAGTATTTCTAATTTCGACGCGGGTGACGATTTGCGTACCCACTGGTAAAACTAAGTTAGGATTCATTACAATCGCCTCCCCTCTATTTCAGGGGTAAATATCCCCATTTGCATGACTGCAAGTGATGGCTGAAGAGGATTTACAGCAACCACCAGGGCAGCCCCGACATTCTCAATTCCTCAACCCCTTGATTTTACAGCTTTCTTCCCGAGCCAATAGCAAGAAAGTCCCTCGCTATACCTCCGGGATTGAATCTATTATACTACATAAATAATACAAAAACAACTTCCTGAGAGAATTTGAAACAAATTCTCCCCCTTAAAAAGCAGGGCTATTTCATTTTCCGTGGAAAAATTACAGAGCAGGGGGGCAGGGGAGAGGGTTTGAGCGATTTTTTCCTAAAGGGAAAATATACAGTTTAAATACGTAGCAGCTTATTAGAGTTATGGGTAGGGGCGTTAGCGAAGCGTGGCGAAGCCTAGCATTCTTGTAAGTAACCTCTTGGTTAAACCAGTATTTTCAGACGAGAATGCTTCGCCCTTCCGAGTGTAGCTCACTCACCTCTGGAGTTTAGACTAAATCTTTTTTTGTAGCCTAAAACCATTGCTATATAATGTTTACAGCTTATAAGAATTAAAATCATTGACAACTCCTCAAAGTCTTATCCAGAGAGGCTTTGGTGAATTAGGAGGTGAAATTAGTCTAAAGTCCAGGAAAGCCCTATAAAAAAGGGGCTGAGGGGATGGCAGGATTTCCAAACACAAGACAGCCCCACTCCCCACTTCCTATTCTCGATCAAAACTTTTGACCTAAACCAACTTGAACTTTGCTTTCTCCTTCCTGATTAAATCCTAAATCAGCGCGAATTATGCCTATGGGTGAATTAACTCGCACGCCTGCACCATAACCAAAGCCTGTTCCTGGTTTGCCGCGCACTACTCCAGGTTCTCCTAATACTGTATCACCTGAACCCAAATCGGAAGCAAAATCAGCAAATAAAACAGCACCTACAGGATTAAATAAAGGAATGCGATATTCTGCCGATGCTGCCACATAACTCCGCCCAGTGCCCACATCACCTGTACCATAACCTCGCACGGAATTCGCACCTCCTAAATTAAAGGCGCGATAAGGCGCTAAATCACCAATGACTGTACCACCTTGGACATTAAATGCTAATACTTCTGGTTTACTGCCACCAAATAGTTTAATTGGCACGTATTGGGAATAGTTTGCCTGAAGGCGATTCATTAAAATATTACCATTACCAACAGGAATAGACTGTTCCGTACTCAAACGCACCAGATTTCCTTGAGTAGGATTAGCTGGATTATCTCGTCTATCTTTAGCTATTCCAGCAGATAGGGTAACTAAGTCATCAACACCTGTACCGCTCAAGGTGAGTTGATTACCTTGTTCATCTAATGGAGTAATTTGTCCCTTACTATCCCGAATACTGGTACGAGTGTAATTTAATCCTACCGACGTATTCCAACCATCAATTGGTTTCGACAGACTAACCCCGCCACCAAATTGCCCTTCGCGGGGATTATCTCCATTAGCTAAATCCACATCACCATCAAAGGTTTGAGATACGGAACGACGGCGAAATACATTAACATTGTAACCAGGAGAATCGGGATTGCTAGCTTGGTAAGGTTTGCCATAATTACCGTCAAATTGTAAATCGCGACGACTGAATTGGACATTAACTCCTAGCTTCTGATTTACTCCACCCAAATTCTGGTCGTTATAGCTAATTGTGCCGAAAATACCATTATCATTGTCATAACCAGCCCCAGCATTTACCCCACGAGATTGTCTTTCCGTTATATTATAGATTACATCCACATCTGAGCCATCACCATTGAGGGCAACATCAACTTTATCAAATAATCCCAACTGATAAAGCTGTTGTAAATCAGCTCTAGCTGCATCTACCTTAAATACTTCACCAGGTTGCATTTTTATTTCTCGCTTGATATAATCTTCGCGAGTTCTCCCTTTAGTAGATTCCCCCTTTTCATCAAGGAAATTCAGCTTAATATCACCAACTACACCTTCGACTACCTTCAGAGAAATAGCCCCATCAGAAGTAGATTGAACATCCAATACCTGAGCTAAAATATAACCATTATCTTTATACCATTGACTGACCTGTTTCACTCCATCTCGCAATCCTGCCAGACTCACAGGTTTACCCAACTGAGATTTAAAGATATTATTAGCAATTTCTGGGGTAAGGACTTTGTTACCGGATAGTTGTAGCGATCGCAAAACTACAGGCTGTACCTGATAAACTACATTCCAGCCATCTCTGTGACTAGACTGACTTACCTTAGCATCGGCAAATAAACCCGTATTTAAAATAGCCTCGACATCTTTATTAATCTGGCTTTGATTAGTTTGCCCTCCTGGGCGAGTAGCAATAGTTCTCAATACCACCTGCTGTAATTCCTCACTCGCCCCTACTACTTTAACATCTGTGGCAAGTACAGCAATATCATTATTTCTCCCATCAACTCCCCGACTTCTTAGAGAAGTTGGAGATTTACCCGAAGTAGCCGAAGTAAACTCTCTAGTTTGACTCACCTCTGGTGCAGCAACTAGCACAGATGGCTGATTTTCCGGCGCTCCTTGCACGGGTACAACATAGTTTCTGGCTGTCGATGGAGGTTGAGCGGTTGTAGGGTTGGGATTGGCAAGTACCTGTTGACTTAACTCAGAAGCAACAATGGCTGCCAAAGTGGAAAGAGCAATAGCTTTGTATAACATAGAGATAGCCTCGACAGTCAGTGTGTTTGGTGAAAATTTCCTTTGCTTTATTTAAGCTGACTGGGGCAGAAAAAATTATGTTCCAGAGGTTGTGCCACCTGGGCATCTGCCACAATTACAATATAGATATAAAAGGATTGGGAATAAAGATATGACTTTGACAAGAGCCAAACGCTTTACAATTGAAGAGTATCACCGTTTAGCAGACTTGGAATTTTTCACGGAAGATGACAGGGTTGAATTAATTCGCGGAGAAATTATCGAAATGGCAGCCAAGGGCACACCTCATACAACCTGTTGCAGCAACTTATTGAGTGAGTTAGCAGCACTCACAGCGCGTCGAGCCACATTAAGATGTCAAGATCCAATTATCCTATCACCTAATAGCGAACCAGAACCAGATTTTGCGATCGTTAAAAAACGAGCTGATAATTATCTATCAGGCCATCCTAACCCATCAGATATTCTCCTGTTAATTGAAATTGCCGACTCTACCTTAAAACATGACCTAGAAGTTAAGCTACCTCTCTATGCTGAAGCCGGAATTTCTGACTATTGGCTATTTAATCTCATCCAAAATTGCTTAGAAACTTACAGCGAACCTTATCTGGATTTAAAGGGAAATTTTGGCTATAGTGTCAAGCATATTGTTTTGCCGAATAAATCTATTGTCTTGCCTTGTTTCCCAGATTTATCGCTGGATTTATCTAAAGTTTTTCCAGGTATTGATATTTGAATAGGATCGAAATTAATCCTGGTTTGGGTTGTCGATAAAATAATCCCCACTTTCTGGCTCAATCATGATAAACCAGTTGTAATGATCTTTAATTAAATCTGGACAAACACGAAGCCAAACAACTTTACACCGCTGACCAAAACTATCAATTTCCGCTTGCCATCTCGCTAATTTTTCCGGAGACCACTTATATTCAGGAAACACCCGACCACGACGGCGGGGACAATTTACTACAGATTGACTCATCTTTGTTTCTCCCAACTTCTCAAGCATAATTTTAATTTAAACTATAAATAATACCAGATGAGTTTAACACCTGATATTTTAGGGGATTGGGGGAGGGATGCGATCGCAAAACTTGATAATTACTCAGAGGAAATGATTTGGGTACATCATGGCGCAGTGCCCTATCATCTTAATCACCAAGGCGATCGTACCACTGCACTGACCAAAGCGTTGCTTGAGATAAACGCATAGAGGAATCAAGCTAGATAGTATCCAATCGACTTTCCTTTGATAGCTGGGCAGTCCATTCTTCCCGCCCATAGAGAGAGACATGTTTCTCCTATATCTTAAGTATCAGTGAAGAAGATATAGCAACCGCCAGGACGGTTAGGACATTTTCAATTCCTCAAACCC
>DOIX01000238.1:0-332 GCA_003511885.1 Cyanobacteria bacterium UBA11153 | reverse complement strand
TAGCCTCTAGTCCCTCGCTATACTTTAACACGAAAGCCATATCTGGCAAGGCTTACAAGAAAATTTCCTCAACCCCTTGACACCCAGACGACAATATACTACAGTAATAATACAAGCAAATCCCAAAGGAGTTTACTTCTAACTCGGTAGCGGATAGCTCAAACACTAGAGCGCCCACCTAGCCTGAAAAGGCCGACATTGCGAGGGTTATCGATAACTACATTAAAACACCCTTGCACCCAATTCCGGAGATACAGGATAAATCCTGTTCCGCTACACCAATTAATTGGGGATTTTAGATTACGTCCCAATCTAAAATCCCCAATCCCAAA
>DOIX01000236.1:16119-24389 GCA_003511885.1 Cyanobacteria bacterium UBA11153 | reverse complement strand
TCAACTGTCCACTGCTATAGCAAAATCTAAAATCCTCCATCCAAAATCGAATGCCGCCATTGAGCATCGACTTTCCGATTTGTTACTATTTCCAACACCCGCATCCCCAGTTTCGGTAACGGATTTAATAACTTCTCCAATTCTCCCCACGACTCAATCAAATGATGTTCCACCCCATAACTACCACACAACTGAGCAAAATTCACTGATTGAGGTGTAGCAAAGAATTTTTCAAAATGCGGTTCAAACTGAGAAATCGGCAACATCTCAAAAATACCGCCACCATTATTATTAATTAATAAAATTGTTAAATGACCTACTAAATTTTGTGCTAGTAAAAAACCATTCGTATCATGCAATAAGGCTAAATCTCCCGTGAGGATTACCGTACTCTTATTCCGGTGGGCAATTCCCAGAGCGGTTGATAAAGTCCCATCAATCCCATTTGCCCCCCGATTGAAAAATGGTTTAATTTCCCGATTCCCTGGAATCCAAAACCATTCAACATCCCGCACTGGCATACTATTGGCAATAAATAATGGTGTCTCTGGTGGTAGTATTTGAGATAATAACCAAGCGGCTTTTCCTTCAAATAACTGATTCATCATACTCATTTTTTTGTCAATTTTTGCCCTAAATTTATTTTCCAAATAACACCATTTTTCTAAATAATTCAAATCGATAAATTTAGAGGTAAGCGGAGAAAAGAAAGAAGTGGCTTCTCCCATCTCCAACCCCTTCTCCCTTAGTTCTTCCACAGCTATCCGCAAATGAATAGTTTGCCCATGGAGTGAATCCAAATTTTGATCGCTAGCATCAATAATCCAACGTTGGGGTTGATATTGATTTAACCAAGCGCGAATTTCCTTACTGGTAGGTAATTCACCAATTTGAATGACAATTTCTGGTTTGAGAGTTTCAGCAAGGACGCGATCGCGTAAAATTAAATCGTAGGTGGAAATCAAATAGGGATTGAGCTTTGCATAATTGCGGATTGGTGATAATCCTTCTCCCAAAACAGGAAATCCTAAAGCTTTGGATAATTCACCCACAGCACTGCAATATGCTCGCGGATTGTCAGGTTGAGCAAGTCCAGCGATAATAATACCGCGATAGCTTCGCGAGCCTTCGGCATCGCATTTTTGCCATTCTCTAATTGGTAGTGGGAAGCGGGGAGTAGGGAGTGGGGCAGAGAATTTTGAGTTTTCACTATATTCCTCTTCCCTGTTTCCTGTTTTGAGCTTGAATGGGGAGTGGGGAAGATGAGAAAAGAATTCTTGAGGTTGAAATTGGGATTTTAGCAAATTAGTCGTGGTATCTGCGATTGGAGCGAGAGGGTCGCGGAATGGTAAATTAATATGTACAGGCCCCTTCACGGGAAATTGCGATCGCTCCCAAGCATAAACCATTGTTTGCCGCAAATATCTGAGCATCTCCATCTCTAACGATGGCACTGCTAATTCTGTTTGCCAGTTAGGATAATTTCCATATAATTTTACTTGATCGATAGTTTGTCCCGAATGACAATCTCGCAATTCTGGAGGACGATCCGCTGTTAAAATTAACAAGGGAACTCTGCTTTCTCTCGCTTCAATTATGGCTGGATAGAAATTAGCACCTGCCGTACCAGATGTACAAATTACTGCTACAGGTAATCCAGATTTTCGCGCAATTCCCAAAGCAAAAAAAGCAGCGGAACGTTCGTCTAGAATGGGAATAGATTCAATTTGGGTATTTTGGGCAAAAGCAACCGTTAAAGGAGTTGAACGAGAGCCGGGGCAGATAACGGCTGTAGTTAAACCTATGCGCTGTAAGGTTGCTGCCAAGATGGAAGCCCAGACTGTATTAGTGTTGCGAAAGTCAATACTCATTGCTAATTGCTAATTGCTAATTGCTAATTGCTAATTGCGCTGCGCAGGCAAGTGGCAAGAGGAAACAACCAAAAGTCAAAATTTATTAATAGACTAATTACCAATTGTTATATATCTCAAATTCTTTAACTTTCCGACCGAAATCTATGCTGCCGTCAATTTTTTCTATCCCAAAAGCAGCGGTTATAGAAATGATTTATTTTAGTTATCAGATCGCCGAAATTTCGTCTACAATCTTTAGTCGCCCCCTTCGCACTGAGCGGAGTAACCTTTCAATGCAGTCCCTTTCATCTTGAGTCAGGGACTCTTCCAAGAATGCAGCCATTAATCCGTATCTATCAGCTAGCGTGATCTTACCAGAACTGCTAACCTGAGCGAATAGATCGGAGATTGCGCCGGGTAAGAGCCTAAGTTGAATATTCATCAAACTTTCATACATACTTAACCTGATCTACAATCTTACACCTTTGAGGGATTTGGGTGATAAGTACCTGGGCAAAATTAATTGCACATTTTGTCAAGCAAAACTCTTTATCCCGTAAGGATTACAGGAGATTGGAGTGTATAATTAATTTTGTTTACCCACTTATGGTAAGCTGCTACGCATTTAAACTGTATATTTTCCATTGAGGAAAAAATCGCTCCAACCCTCTCCCCTGCCCCCCTGCCCTCACAACAAGCAATTTAAGAGCGTGACAGCTTAGTGGACAGTTGAGAGTAGATAGCGGACAGTTCTCAGATTCCCCTCCTCTCAGTTGTCGGCTGTCTGCTGGACATCTCCTGAAATTAGGTTACATAGAAATGGTTTAAGCCTCTATTCATAACGTTATAGCAAGGGACTAGGGGCTAGGGGCAAGGGGATCAGGAAGAATGCTGTAAAATCAAGGGTTTGAGGACTTGAGAATGCCTCGGGATGCCCTGGCGGTTGCTATATTTCTGCTAATCCCGATGTGGCGGTTGCTATAGCTGCTCAATTGGAAAAAATGCGCCTTTAACCCAAGACTTATATCGGGTTAAAGGCGGGTGATAGTGGCGAAAAAAACCCTATTTCAATTAAGTTTCCCTTAATTAATTAACTGTTCCACTTAGAAGCCATTAATTCAGCTAAATCGACAACGCGCTGAGAATAACCCCACTCATTGTCATACCAAGCCACAACCTTAACCATATCGCCACCCATGACCATAGTCAGACTAGCATCCACAATCGAAGAAGCATCATGACCTTTGTAGTCTGAAGAAACCAGAGGAAGGTCAGAATATTCTAAAATTCCCTTTAAAGGCCCTTCTGCTGCTTCTTTGAGAACTTGATTTACCTGTTCGGCGATCGTACTTTTCTCAACCTGAACGACCAAATCTACCACAGAAACATTGGGAGTAGGTACGCGCAAAGCAATACCATTGAGCTTACCCTTTAGTTCTGGAATTACCAAAGCCACAGCCTTTGCCGCACCAGTTGAAGTCGGTACAATATTCATCGCCGCAGCCCTTGCCCGACGTACATCCCGGTGACTAGCATCCAGCAGACGTTGGTCACCAGTGTAGCTGTGGGTAGTGGTCATTGTCCCTTTGACAATCCCAAAATGCTCGTGCAGCACCTTCGCAAAGGGAGCCAAACAGTTGGTGGTGCAGCTTGCATTGCTCACAATGTCTTGGCTGCTCTCATAATCCTGATGATTAACACCCATCACATAAGTGCTGATATCCGGTCCCTTGCCAGGAGCAGTAATCAAGACCTTTTTCGCGCCTGCTGCTATATGCTTAGAAGCACCTGGACGATCGATAAACACACCTGTCGCTTCAATGACGAGATCGATTCCCCATTCAGCCCAGGGTAGGTTGAGGGGATTGCGATCGGAAAAACATTTTACTGTTTTGCCGTTAATGGTAATGGAATTATCATCTGCGCTGATGTCTACTCCTTTGAGCGTCCCCAGCATCGTGTCATATCTCAACAGGTGAGCATTAGTTCTCGGATCGGAGGTGTCATTGATCCCCACTAATTCTAAGTTGCTATTTTCCCTTGTCAACCAGCATCTCGCGAAATTCCGTCCGATGCGTCCAAAGCCATTGATTGCTACTCTAACCACTGTGTCTTGCCCTCTGTCTTTAAAGATCAGTAAATATACTCAAATGTACTATGCAATGAGTCCGATCGTGTCGTAAAGCTTAAAAAATTATAATCAACTATGAGTACTCCACACAACTACTTCTGGTTTACTAAAAAAGTCTTTTGGTGAGGGTAGGGTGTGGGGTGTGGGGTGTGGGGATAGTTGACAGTTGACAGTTGACAGTTGATAAGCTGCGGCTAAAGCGCTTTTAGCTAATTGCCATCAAGGAGAAAGACTTGTACGGCAAGCCTATCAGGGTATCCCCTGCCCCATTCCCCAAAGTTTCCGGAATGAACGGGATTTCCTGTGTTTAATAGTAGGAATCTTTTCAAGATGGAAAAATCAGGTTATGGAATTGCCGAAAGCTAGTACCAAAGCGGATAGCACTCTTGACAGATCCGGATGAACCATAACACAATCTGTACCAAACTGTAGCCATTGCTAGAAAATTCTGATAAATCTATCCTTGGCTATATCTTGAAAAATGAATTATTGATATGATAGCGCGTGTTATTGGCACAGTAGACTCGTGTGGTGTGGTGTGTAAGGAGTTAAGATGCCTAATATTGTCGATCTGAGCGGTAAACCATTTCATTTCATCGGGATTGGTGGAATCGGAATGTCAGCCCTGGCTTATGTTCTAGCCAAACGTCAACTTCCTGTATCTGGGTCTGATCTTCGTTCGAGTCATATTACGGAGCGCTTGCAATCCGTTGGGGCTCATTTCTTTCAAGAACAGAAGGCCACTAACTTAGAATTTTTCCATAGGAAGAGCAAATCCGTATATCCAGAGTTATCAGCAAGGACAGTTGGGGTGAGTCAGAGTCTGGAAGTGGGAGAGGAATGCTTAAAGAGCCAAGCAATTGGCACAGAGAAGATATCCTCAGATTTGCCCCAAGTCATCTGTTCGACAGCAATTAATCCATTTAATTTAGAGTACAAGGCGGCTGTAGAAAAAGGCTACCCTATTTTTCACCGCTCAGACTTACTAGCGGCTTTGATTGAAGATTATCAAAGTATTGGAGTTGCAGGGACTCATGGCAAGACAACCACAAGTAGTTTGATTGGGTATCTTCTCCTCAAGGCGGGTTTAGACCCGACTATTGTAGTAGGAGGAGAAGTAGATGCCTGGGATGGCAATGCGCGGTTGGGGAAAGGTTCCTATCTCGTCGCCGAAGCAGATGAATCAGATGGCTCCCTAGTGAAGCTGGCTCCCAAAATTGGCATCGTGACCAATATAGAACTAGATCATCCAGATCGCTACGAGAATCTAGACCAAGTAGTTGAAATATTTCAGATATTTGCCCAGCGTTGTCAAATCCTGATTGGCTCGATAGATTGCGAGACAGTGCGATCGCAAATTAAACCGAATATCACTTATAGCCTCCACCGAGAGGCAGGAGCTAACTACTGTGTCGATAAGGTGAAATATGAAGCTGATGGCACTACCGCAACAATTTGGGAAGGCGAACAGGTTTTAGGTGAGTTACAGGTAAAATTACTGGGCAAACATAATCTAAGTAATGCTCTAGCAGCGGTAGCATTAGGACGATATATCGGTTTAGACTTTGAGACGATTGCAGGCGGGATCGCTACCTTCGGGGGAGCGAAACGCCGATTTGAGGTGAAGGGCTATGCCAATGGGATTACTTTTGTCGATGACTATGCCCACCATCCCAGCGAAATCGAGGTAACCTTAGCAGCAGCTAGGTTACAAGTTCCATCGAACGGACGAGTTATTGCCATTTTTCAGCCACACCGTTATAGTCGTACCTTGACATTTATCCAAGAATTCAGTCAATCTTTTAGCAACGCTGATGTAGTTGTTCTGACAGACATTTATAGTGCTGGAGAACCCAACCAGGGACAAATTACTGGCGAGCAACTACGAGATGCGATCTCAGCTCATCACACAAGGGTGTATTACCAACCAACTTTAGACTCAGTAGCCAAGGTTCTGACTGAAATCCTAGCACCAGGAGACCTGGCAATATTCCTAGGAGCAGGTAATCTCAATCTGATGATTCCCCAGGTGATGGAATTCTACCAAATGAATCAAAACGTTGCTCCCTGAACTTGAGTTAGGTATTCCTCTTTCGCTCTGGGAAGAGGAGGGAATAAAGAAAAGATGGAGATAAAGAATTTGACTAAATTACCGCTCAATTCCCACTCCAATTTCTCATCCCATTTCAACTCAAGGCAGCAAGCTCCCTTGGCTTTAATTTCAACTGCCCAAAACAAATTGGCATTATTTTGACGTGTTATTAATATGACCCTTTCCTGTGATTCCCTCCGCGTGACAAAGACACCTATCCGTAAAACGGCGATTTACCAAACTCCACTTTACCTACCAGGAACTGATTGCCAAATTCGCTCTCAAGTTCCGATGGCCAGCCTCACCTCATTTCGAGTGGGCGGTCCAGCCGAGTGGTATGTTGCTCCCCGTAATTTAGAAGATCTCTTGGCTGGCTTGTCATGGGCTTCCCAGCAAGGCTTGCCCCTAACCCTATTAGGTGCAGGCTCAAATCTGTTAGTAAGCGATCGCGGTTTGCCCGGTTTGCTCATCGGTACTCGCCATCTCCGCAGTGTCCACTTTGATGGAGATACGGGACGAGTCACTGTGGGGGCAGGCGAACCCATTGCCCGTTTAGCATGGCTAGCCGCCGAACGGGGCTGGGAAGGATTAGAATGGGCTGTCGGTATTCCTGGCACTGTAGGAGGTGCTGTGGTGATGAATGCGGGCGCACACAAGATTTGCACTGCTGACGTACTTGAGGAAATTCAATCTATTTCGCCCACGGGAAACCTGGAACGACTGACTACTTCACAGTTAGGCTTTGGCTATCGGACTTCGATTCTACAACGAGGCGATCGCTTGGTTACTCAAGCAACGTTCCAATTAAAGCCTGGTGCGGATCCTAAACAAGTTCGAGCAACTACATCTCAACATCTGAAGCAACGGCACAGAGCGCAGCCTTACCATTTGCCAAGCTGTGGCAGCGTCTTCCGCAATCCCGAACCTCAAGCCGCAGGTTGGCTCATCGAACAACTTGGTCTCAAAGGCTATCAAATCGGTGGCGCTCAAGTTGCGGAACGTCATGCTAACTTTATCCTCAACTGCGGAGGTGCTAAGGCTAGCGATATCTTCCACTTAATCCATCACGTTCAACAACAGGTAGAACGCCATTGGTCAGTTTGTTTGGAACCTGAAGTCAGAATTTTAGGGGAGTTTCCCTCTGTTTAGCACTATCGGGAATCCATCGCAACTGCCACTTTGGATCCATACATGGGCTTGGTAGTCCTCAGCAACGAGATCGTTAGCTTTTCGAGTTATATTGAGGACTGCCCACCCCACCAAAACATCATAGAAGCTGAGAGCCACCGTCTTGTCAGCGGTGGCTCGAAGGATGAACCCAGGGGAAAGTGGCTCAACAGTCCAACTCAAATTCATTGAATCAGTTATGAGCAAACAAGCAGGACAAGGATTTGGCTTCGGTTTAGGTAAGATGAAAGAACTTGCTGAAGCCTTTAAAAAAGCTCAAGAAGTGCAACAAGGAGCAAAGCAACTCCAAGAAGAATTGGAGCAAATGGAAATTGAGGGGACATCCGCAGATCTCACTGTCAAGGTGGTGATGAGCGGCAATCAAGAACCCCTAAGAGTAGAAATCTCACCAGATGCAATGACTCAGGGAGCAGAAGCACTCTCAGAAATTGTTGCTGAAGCTATGAAAGATGCTTATCAAAAATCCACCAGTACCATGAGAGAGCGTATGGAAGCTCTCACTAGTGGATTAAATATTCCAGGACTGGGATAATGGGTAATGGGGAATGGTTAATGGGTGAAAATATTGGCTCTCTTCCATTGGGCGTGATATGCAGGAGTTATGATTCAGGAAAAGCTTATAGGGCAAGACTTTCATCTCAATATTTTCAGGAATCCATCAGTAATATGGGGGTTTTCCACTCTAAGAGCAAGAGAGCCTCAAAGTTTCACCTTTATTGAGCAAACCCTATTTGTATCCTCTTGCTTCACCCTTCCCTCACTAACCTGCTACGCATTTAATTTGGATATCCCCACACCAAAAAACCCACACCCCACACCCCTTTTGACAAATTTACTATCCAATGCCAGATGCGCCGCAGCTTATTGATGCCTTAACTGCCTTGTCTATTGCTATAAAAAAAGCTGTAATTCCCTAGCTTCCATTCGCCAGGATATTTATCAGTTTTAAGTTATAGCAACTCTACGGGCAGCCCCGACATTCTCAATTCCTCAAACCCTTGATTTT
>DOIX01000236.1:0-15911 GCA_003511885.1 Cyanobacteria bacterium UBA11153 | reverse complement strand
TCAATTCCTCAAACCCTTGATTTTTCAGATTTCTTCCCCAGCCCCAAGCAAGAAGTCCCTAGTCCCTAGCTATATTAGTTGGGAATTCAACAAACCAAAACAAAAAAACCAAAATCATTCCTCAAAAATTATCCCTCAAAACCCATTAATTTCCTTCTCAGTAAGTTTTCTGGAAGGAGGGATCTGGAGCTTGGGAAGAGCGGCAATCGTTTGGTACAAGCGATCTGATAAGATAGCATTTCCTTTATCAGTCAAATGAATGGCATCCAAAAATATTCGATCGGGAACCTTGTCATAGATATTGTATAAATTGAGGGTTTTCGTATTTTTGGGAAACCCTCGCTCCAATCCCGATACGGCTTTGGCTAATTCCTGATAACTCAGTGCGATTTGTTTCTGATACTCTCCTCCCAATTCATCTAAAATTGCCTTCTCTGGTTGAGAAATCGAATTAGCAGCCCTTCCAGTTATTTCCGGCTGAATGGCGATGATTAAAGGAATCCCCGCCGCTGCTGTGAGGCGAACCATTTTTTGGTGGTAAAGTCGATAGCGGGCAACTCGACGTTCTAGTTCAGAAGGATCCGAAGTTACATGTTGAGCCAATGGAACTTGATTATCCATTGCCATGAGCGTCAACTCGCTAGCTGATAACTGAGGACGCAAAATCCAGTATTGGATAGCTCTGACTAAATAAGTATCTGCGATCGCGTCATCTAGTCGCTGAGAAACAACCGTCCAAAAATGCCCGGATGCCTGACTGAGAAATTCTTCGATCCGAGGAATATCCATGGCTTGACTATCGCTGGGTAGAATTAAGTCGGTATAACCATCCAAAACCACGATCGCATCTGGACTATAGGGCAAAATGTCTATCGCTAACTGAGCTAATTCATTTCCAGAGGCATAACCAGGTACTGCTGCATTGATTACCCTATAGTTACCCCCTTGTATCTGAGGGGGCAAAGCCAGGGCTTTTCTTAAATCTGGCTTATAAAAAGGTAGCTCTTGAGGTCGGTACTTTTCTGGAGAATTCTTTTGCTGTGCTACTCTTTGGTTAAGACGCACTTCCAATTTATGGGCTAATGTGGCTTCGTTACTGGGATTCCATTGACCAAAAGCAGTGGAACCCCCTAAGACAAAAATCCGAATTTCATCTTTGGGTTTGCTCAAAGGTACTGGTATATCGTCCCGGAAACCTTGTTCGTTAATTCGCCATAAATTACTCTGCTGTCCGGGAACTAGCTTATAGCCTACAGCAATACTGCGTTGGGCAGCCAGCTTGCCCCGATTTGATAAACCCTGATATGGCTGTTTCTTTTGGTCGAGGAATTCAATACGGTATGCGTTAGCATTGGCGGGTTCACCCTCATAAGCTGCCAATTCAGTACTTTTCCCAGAAATGCCCACGACAAGCCGAGCCAATAATTCTAACAAAATCAAGCTTACGGGTACCGCCATGACTATTGCCAGGATGGGTAGCTTGCGTTGGCGCTTTCGCTTTTGGTAAATGTTAAGGCGCGAATTAAACATCAAATACTTCCGTTCCATCAGAAATTCGCAAATATTGTAGGTTAGAGGTTAGAGGTTATGGGCTAGAGGCAAAGAGGTAGGGGATAGGGGATAGGGGATAGGGGGCAGGGAATGAGGAGAGAGTTAAAACTCAACACTCTTTTCCCCACCCGCTATTCTTGACTTCCCAGCTCCGATTCTCTATTTCCTCGCCCCAGTCTCTAGTCTCTAGCCCGTAAACAGATAGAAACCGACAAAGCTAAATATTATACCTATGCCTTGTAAATTACTCTTTGTCTGCCTTGGTAATATTTGCCGCTCTCCCTCAGCCGAGAATATTATGAATCACCTTATCGAACAAAGGGGTTTGAGCGATCGCATTATCTGTGATTCGGCGGGAACTAGTAGTTATCACATTGGTTCTCCTCCGGATCGACGGATGGCAGCCGCCGCTAGTCGTCGGGGTATCACCCTCAAAGGTAGGGCAAGGCAATTTGAAATCTCTGATTTTGAAAGCTTTGATCTGATTTTGGCAATGGATAGGGATAATTATGCTGATATTCTGTCCCTAGATTCTAGGGGACAGTATCGGGACAAAGTTCGGTTGATGTGTGATTTTGCCTCTCATCATCAGGAAAAAGAAGTACCCGATCCTTATTATGGCGGTGTGGATGGTTTTAACCAAGTAATCGATTTACTCATTGATGCCTGTCAGGGTTTGCTGGAGTATGCTATCCAAAATTACCCGTCATAAATTATAGCAACCGCCACATCAGGGGCGACAGTTAGGACGCGCTCAATAGAGCCTTGAACCTCTGTACCTGACGCGGGATTGTTAGCAATTTGGCGATCGCGTGGTTTAAAAGTAAAATAAACCCGGTTTTTGTGAAAAACCGGGTTTTGAAAGCTTTAAATTATAGCAACCGCTATATCGGGATCGACCGAAATAACGTCATGAAGATAGCACAGAAGCCTTGCTTGATATGGGGTTTGATGTTCATCAAATAACTATCAACTGTCAACTATCAACTGTCAACTGCTATAGCTTCCCACTAGCGGATGTATTCCTTAAGAATGCTGTTCCGGTTGGGGTGGCGCAGTTTTCGCAGTGCTTTGGCTTCAATTTGACGAATCCTTTCGCGAGTCACATTGAAGATTTGACCGATTTCTTCGAGAGTTTTCATTCGTCCATCATCCAACCCGTAACGGAGGCGGAGGACATCGCGTTCCCGAGGGCTGAGAGTGTCGAGGACGCTTTCTAAGTCTTCCCGAAGTAGATTTTTCGATACTTGATCTTCAGGAGTTTCTCCATCGGCTTCGATGAAGTCTCCGAGTCTGGAGTCTTCTTCTTTGCCAATGGGTGTTTCCAGAGAGATGGGGAGTTGGGCTGATTTAGCAATAAATCGTAGCTTCTCGATGGTCATTTCCATGCGATCCGCGATTTCTTCCTCTGTCGGCTTGCGCCCCATTTCTTGGGATAGAATTTTAGTGGTCTTTTTAATGCGAGAAATAGTTTCGTAGAGATGAACTGGTAAGCGGATGGTACGGGATTGATCTGCGATCGCTCTGGTGATGGCTTGGCGAATCCACCAGGTTGCGTAGGTGGAGAACTTGTAGCCTTTTTCATGGTCAAATTTCTCAGCGGCACGAATCAAACCCAAAGAGCCTTCCTGAATGAGATCTTGGAATGACAAACCCCGGTTCATGTATTTCTTGGCAATGGATACTACCAGACGGAGGTTGGACTGAACCATTTTGTCTTTCGCTTTCCGACCTAAGTATAGGCGATAGCGAAACTCCGACAACTTCATGTTGACTGAATTTGCCCATTCATTGTCTTTTGGCTCTCTTTCTAATTGATCGAATAAGCGTTCCCGCACTCGCTCTAATTCCAACAAGTCAGCTATTTTCCTGGCTAACTCGATTTCTTCATCTGCCCGCAACAGTCGGATCCGACCTATTTCTTGCAGGTAGAGGCGAATCGAATCTTCGGTATAGTGCTTTTTCTTTGCTTGTGCGCGACGGCGGGTAGAACGCACCTTTCCAGGCTTACCATCATCCTCTTCCCCTGGAGCGTCTGTCAATTCCTCTCGGGTGATATCTTCTTCATCTAGTGGAATATCCAATAAATCGTCGCGAGTGATTTCATCCTCAATCAGAAAATCAAATTCTAGAGGTTCAGTGATAGTTTCGAGTACGTCGTGTGCCTGGGTCATGCCTTTTTCCTCATGCTCCTTCAGTTAAAGACTAGTTAGGATGTTGTCCGTCGATCTATTTCAGATAGTGTAGCGAGGGATTTTGGTTTGGCTACCTTCTGAATTGTTTTCCACTCGTCAAGCTGGGATCCGATTTATTGCCCTGCTCTCAAGATTTAGCGTAAATGCTCTATCAAACCTGTATCAGTACAAGTACTGTCTCCTGTTTTGTTCAACCCTTCATCAAATCTACTCTAGCTTTCCACTGAATTACCCCATACAAATAGCTGAAATACACTCAGCCATTTCAATGAATTTTGCTGGTCGATTACACCCATAGCGTTTGAGCAAGTCATAGATCGTCCTGCTGTTATGTAGTACATTTGTTCAGTGCCGACATTGGCATCCTCTCTGACTAGATTAGCGAAGTTCTTCTCTCATTGAAAAACATTTTCTCCGATCGGAGACAACTACTGGATTGGCAAATGTCTGGCGAGTGTAAAACTTTTGTTTTAACACAGAAAACGAGAATCTGGGTGAAGGAAGTGGAAATTAGACATTTTCTAGGGGGATTGGAGGGCGACATCCTCTTCTTCCACACCCTCTAGATATGGTTAGGATTTGGCAGTTTTAACTCTTGTTTACTCCATTGGTAGTGTTTAGTCGCTAAAAGTCGCTAAGTCTTGAGACTGGAAAGTCAAAAACTTGGCAATTCCTCTATGGTGACAAATTCATAGCCTTGCTGCAATAGCAGAGGAATTAGCCGAGCTGTAGTTTGAGCTACATCCTCTCCTCCATAGTAACCATCATGTAAGACAATTAGCGACCCATTTCGCACTTGTTGTATTACTCGTCTCACGACTACCTCAACACCGGGCGATACCCAGTCTTCTGGTACTACACTCCACATAATGGGACGATATTGCCATTGATGTAATAATTTCAGGGTTTGCGGGGTAAATAAACCGTTAGGGGGGCGCACGTCTCTGATGTGTTTTGGTTCAAGCTGACATGCCTGGAAGATGGCTGTTTGGGTTTTTTCTAAACTTTCTTTAAGCGCGTCTGTTTTTAGTGATGGAAAGGAAATATGGCGATATCCGTGGAGTCCAATCCAGTGTCCCCTTTCGTAAACCTCTCTGGCAATTGTGGGTGCTGCGTTGACGCAGGCTCCTAACCAGAAAAAACTGGCTTTGATTTGATATCTGTCTAGTACTTGTAGTAGTTGGGGAGTATGTTGGGGATGGGGACCATCATCGAATGTTAGCGCGATCGCGGATCTCTCGGACGAACCTGACCAAATACAATTGGGAAAGGTTCTTTTCAGAATTGGGTAGAGAATGGGATAGAGTGGGGCGAATTCCATGGGGAAGGGGAGTTTTGATTAATTAGTTTTTATTTTTTCACAATCAATCATTATATATACATGGCTATTATTGAAGTTTTTTCAGTGTGTTGACTATTTCTTGGGCTGATTTGACATCACCTCGCTCTTCAAATATTTTGGCTGCCATTTGTAGGTCTACAATGGCTTTGTGATTATCTCCTAGTCGGCGATGTGCAAAACCTCGACAAGTTAAAGCTGTTGCATCTTTGTTGTTAATTTTTAAGAGGGCGTTAAATTCGGAAATTGCTCCATAGTAATCTCCTTTTTGCAGTTTATTTACACCTCGTTGATGGTAATCGTTTACTGTTGGCTGCGCTGGCTCACTTGCTTTCTGGGCGAGGTTTTGTTCCCGAATAGTGCAAATATTTGTGGCTTTTTCTAAATCCTCTATTGCTCCTTTATAGTCTCCCATTGCGGAACGAACTGTACTCCTTCTGTTATAAGCTTCGATATTATTTGGATCGAGATTTAATGCTTCTGTATAGTTGTTAATGGCAGATTGATAATCTCCTAATTCATATCTGAGATTCCCCTGGATTAAGATGCCTTGAATTAGTTGTTGGTTTTTGTCTATTTCTTGATTATTTTCATCTTGAAATATATAGTTAATTTCTTGGAAAAATGCTTGGGATGCGGCTGAATCAAGCTGGAGTGCGCGATCGAAATCTTCAATAGTTCCCCAATTTTCGCCCAGGTGGAGGCGGGTATAGCCTCGGTTGAGGTAAGCTTGGGTATAATTAGGATTGATTTCTATGGCTTGGGTAAAATCTGCGATCGCGTCTTGGTATTCTCCCAAGGCAATTCTGTTTAATCCTCGATTAAAATAAACTTCGGCAAGATTGGGGTTAATTTTGAGGGCGCAATTGTAATCTTCCATGGCTTTTTGGTAATTATCTAATTCTAAATAGGCTAAACCACGATTTAGATAGGCTTCTGCGTAGTTAGGGTTAATTTTGAGGATGGCGTTGCAGTCTGCGATCGCGCCATGATAATCTGCTAGTTCTAAACGGAGAAGACTGCGATTGAGGTAGGTAGGAATATGGCTGGGATTGAGTTGCAATGCTTGGTTATAATCCTGTATCGCACCCCAACGGTTGTTTTCGTAAGTACGATGTAACCCGCGATTGCAGTAAGCATCTGCTTCGTCGGTTTTATTTACTATTGTCTGACTGTTATCGTGCTGTTGATTGTGACTGCTATTCATATTTGCCAGCCCAAGGTGTCTTATCGCTGTTATTTCGCAGCAACTATTGACTCATCCGGTGAAAATACAACAATTGATTAGGAGTTATGGAGATATCCCCCTAAATCTTTCTTGGGAAGGGGGACTTTTTTGTCATCAGTCATTGGTCATTGGTCATCAGTCATTGGTCATTGGTCATCAGTCATTGGTCATCAGTCATCAGTCATTGGTCATTGCTCATTGGTCATTGGTTGTTGGTTATTGGTCATTAGTCATTGGTTGTTGGTTATTGCTTGTTGGTTATTGCTTGTTGGTCATTTTTTCCCGATTACTAGATTAAACCTTGAATTCGCATATAACTCAATAACCAATTAGCTGCTGTCGCCCTGCGAGTTTGTCTTGGACCAAATTCACCAATTTTATAGCCCTTAAACCCCAAATACTCTTTCAACATCTGTTTATTTTCTTGGGGTATTGATTTAGTCAGTTTTAGGGTAGGTGGACGGTTTTCAATAAAATTAGGTGGCTCTGGATATACTTCTTTCCATTCTGGAGCTACTTCTGTATTATTCCACTTATTTTCGGTAGAATTATAGCGATATCCCAGGTAATGCCAAACTAATCTGTTTACTGTATCATCATCAATTTCTTCATGGAGTATCGCCCACATTGTCTCATTATTTAGAGGTGGTAATTCTGACATATTATTTCTGCTTAAGTCCTGTTAAATGGCTCTCCAGTAGTAGAGGTGACAAGTAAAGGTTATCAATAACCAAAAGTTTGCTGTGCAAGGCTTTCAGGATAACTTTTCTTAGGAAGCTGTCAGTAATCCAGGGATTTTCACCGCAACTCCTGGAGAGCCTGTTAAATTTAAAGAAAGGGAAACCCCAAACTATAATATGTTGGGTTTTCCCATCGCAATTTTATGACGCATTAAGAATAAATCCTACCCCTACGGAAGGGTTTATTTGTATTACCTCTTGCTGCATGTTCTTTCTGCATTTGTTCGCACCAGAATCCATAGTCTTCTAATCCGGTAGCTAACACTGCATGTTTCAGCTCCTTTACTTGATTTTCAGTGTTAGGCGGTTGCTCTTGTTCTATTTTATTTTCTTCTACTTGGGCTAAGGTGGGATGTCCTTCTTGGCTTAATGTGGGAACTCTGGGATTTTTTTGAGACATAATCGGTTGCGACTCCTGATTTGATAGAAAATTTTTGACCTCTCTCCATTCCCAAGAAATGGATATTCAAACTATCGATAAATGCTAACTCCTGAAAATCCACACCCGCAACCAGAAGACTTTAGTGCCTGATAGCTTCTGTGGGCAAATGCCGGAGGATCGTTGTAGTTAGCGCCATGCAATAAATCCATCCGAATGTGAACTAAATCCTCTACCCTACCATTAATTACATCCACGCTGCGATGGGGATAGATAATATCTGGTCTTTTTACTGGTGGAGAAAGTTTTGGTAATCTCATCTTTTTTTCCTCTTAACTTAATAGGGAGTAGACCAAGAACGAACTTCGCCCAAGGTAACGGGCACTATATCGCTTACATCTATCGTAAAACGAAATACCTTTTTGGCGCGACGGCTATTTTCTGGGTCAAAGAATTTCAGTTTTACATCCCAACAATCGCTGTCAATACGACAAAATGGGCTTTTATCTACCGTAATACTATCTAATTCCATCCCTTCTGCTACTGCTTGGGCAAAGGTAGAAGCGGCTTGAAAGGCATTGGTGGAAGCAAAATTTAATGCCCTATCTTGGGAAGTTGTGCCCAAGTTACGCAAGTCGTAGTAGATGCGATTGACGAAGCTGCTCAGGGTACGTCGGATCGCATCTTCTTGGGCGTTTGAGGCTTGGGCTTGTACGGCTTGAATGGCTGCACTAACTAAGGAATTGACTTTCCATCCGTAAAGTCCGCGTGTATTGGAAACTTCAATTACGGGAATAACTTGACCGGAAAATAATTTGACTGTGCGCCCGGTTAAAATTCCGGGAATACTCACTCTTTCTACATAGTCTGGGCTATCTTCTGGCTGGATTTCTCCTGATAGTAGTTGTTGTAAAACTTCATATACGTCTCTGGCAAATCCACCTACGGGTTCGATAGCATAAATGGGTGTTAATTCTAAATTGAGCGTCCAGATTAAGGCTTTGGCTTCGGGCGGATTTTCTGCTAAATAGTCTACCATCTGCCTCGCATCGTAAGGATTGGCGGGGACGGTGGTGGTGTCAATTTCTACTCCTGGCATTAATTGTTTGAAGGAGTCGCGTCTTGCTTCCGTGCCGAAATCATAACCGAGGGTTCCTAAAGCATAGACTAAATTCATACCCTCAAGATCGCTGGGTGCTTGGCTGGCGGTGACAAAATTGGCGGTGTGATTGGACATAGTACTGGATGTGGGTGTAAATTGTTGCGGAAATGATGGGGTAGGATCGGGATTTGCTGCGATCGCTTTATTTTGTTGGAGTGCCCCTACTTCTATGGGTTTATCTATGGGTTTAGTGTCTGTTGGTAAATCTTGGGTTTGAATTTCGCTACAATTACAACCAGAAGCTTTAATAAGATATTGATTTGTTAGATCCAATTCTCCCCAATTTTCTTCTTGGGGAGGGGAGGGGGAGGGCATAATTGTCTCTCCTGTGATGAGAGGGACAGAGGAAGAGGTGAGGGCTGAACTTTCTAATTCGTCTGACACAGTTTCTCCTGTAAGGTATGCTAAAGCGCCAATAATATTTAATTTTCCCATCAAGCAACGTTGAGTATTGTCTGTGTCCATTGGCGTGCATGGCGTGGCTGTTGATAGGAGCGCAGTCGCGATTTTTTGGGGATCTGGTTTTTCACCTCGTTCTAGTTGTAAACTCAGTAATAAAGCAGCTATTCCACTCACAATAGGAGTGGCAAAGCTAGTGCCGCTAAGTCGATTTGTACCGCCGCCCGGTTTGGCTCCTAAAATGTTTACTCCGGGGGCAAGAATACCTTTGTATTTGTAAGCGTTTCCCCAGTTGCTAAAGTCAATCGGTTTTCCTTCTTCGTCCATTGCCCCTACAGCTAAGACAGTGGGGATAGCCGCAGGTACGTGGAAGCATTCACAACCATCATTTCCGGTAGCCGCAACGATTAAAATATTTTTGTCGTGGCAGAGTTGGACGGCTCGATTCAGCCAGTCTTCTGCTTCACCTTCATCAGTCAATTGTCCGGCACTAATATTAATAATATTCGCTCCAGCTCTAACTGCTTGTTCTATGGCACGGGATAAATCTAGTTGGGATAGTTTTGAGCTGGCATCGGGAAAGATGGGAATAATTAATCCCCAACATTTGGGTGCAATTCCTGTTACGGGAGAGTCAGGTTGACCGAAGATGATACTGGTAACATGAGTACCGTGGGTTGACATCGAACCATTTTGGCTAGCTTCTCCCTCAACAAGGGTTGATAGTCGCCTTAAATTTGCTCCGGTAAAACAGGGGTGGTTTTGGTCAACTAACCCGTCAAGGATAGCGACACATACATCGGAGTTACCCTGAGTTTTAGCCCATAGTTTTACCAATCCAGGAATTTCGCTGAGGTTAGACACGATCTTACTTTAGCAAATTTAGCCATAGTGGAAAGCATAGAGACAATTTACAGCAATTTGTCCTGAAAAAAATCTATCTCAACAAAAATTAAAATTCAGGGGATGTGGCGATCGCAAGAAGTCGAGCGTTGTCATGGGGGTGTAGATGTAGTCTGGGTTTGAGGTGTTTTGCCTGGGGGTTAAGTTTTAGGATACCTCGAATTGGGTTTTTACTGGGATTTGTCATCAAGATAATTGTTTTTAACGCTAAGGTATGGAAAGGTTAGTGCTAAGGTACGGAAAGAAGAGAGTGGATAGAGATAAATTTAGCCTAGGAATAATTGGATTATGCTAGAAACTACCCTTGATATTTCGTTGATGGAAGTACCAAAAACATATATTTTTCAGGCTTACTGACATTGGTGCAAGATCTCAGTTAAAATGTACTTACATTCTGATGTCAGTCACGCAACCAATAGTGGATGGTGCTTTAGCTAGAGCATAACGCACCCTACAGATAAGCCGTTACGCATTTAATTTATCTGTTTTGAATGAGGGGGAGCAGGGGTGCAGGGGAGCTGGGGAGAAGGTTTGATGGCTTTTTCCCTAACTTGAAAATATCTGGTTTAAATGCGCACCAGCTTAGATGGTTTGCGTAGGTTCCGACTATTGTCCTAATCTCAAGCTGTAATGCTATATATTTTTAGGTATACTGGAGATTTTTAGGTGGAAAAACCACAAATTAAACCGCATTTTCGCGTCGAGATTATTGAACCTAAACATGTTTATCTCTTAAGTGAATATGGCAGTCATATTCTGACGGGACAACTCTACTGTCAACTGATTCCTCTTTTAGATGGCGATCGCAGATTAGATGATATCATCCGGAAACTACAAGATAAGGCAGATGCCAGTCAGATAAATTATGCTCTCAGTCGCCTTCAAGCTAAAGGCTATCTCGTTGAAGCTGTTTCTCAATTGCCTCATACCGCCGCTGCTTTTTGGAGCTTATTGAATGTAGATCCCCAAATTGCTTTCAACTCTTTACAGGAAATTCAAGTTTATTTAACTAGTATTGGTAATATTCCTACTCAACGGTTAATCTTATCACTCCAAGAATTGGGAATTGAAACAAAAGAATGGGAAGAAACTTATTCGCCATCCCCTCTCCTCCCAGAAAAGGAGAGGGGGAATATTTCTCATCCCTTTAAACAGAGGGCAAAGGAAAATTTTCTAGGGGATAGAGAAGAGTTAGATTTGCCGGAGTCTGACACTAATTCTTTATTAATTGTTCTCACTGATGACTATCTCCAACCAGAATTAGCTAAAATCAACCAAATTGCCCTGAGATTAAACCAACCCTGGTTACTTGCTAAACCCGTAGGCGGTATTCTCTGGTTAGGGCCAATCTTTGTACCCAAAAAAACAGGTTGCTGGCAATGTCTGGCACAACGTCTCCGAGGTAATCGAGAAGTAGACTGGCTGGTTTTGCGACAAAAAAATCAGGGAAATTATCTGGAATTATCTCTGCCCAAACCACCCGCTATTCTCCCATCCACTCTGGCAACTGCTATCGATTTAATTACTACAGAAACTGCCAAATGGATAGCGAAACAAAATTCTCCCCATACCTGCTCATTTTCCACTCTTGAAGGGAAGATTATTACCTTCGATGGAGGCAAATTAGAGATGGAAACCCATATTCTCTGCCAACGTCCCCAATGCCCAACCTGTGGCAATCCCAATTTAATTCGCGATCGCAATTCTCAACCTCTGATTCTCACCAGTCATCCCAAAAATTTTACTACTGATGGCGGACATCGCACTTTCTCCCCGGATCGAACTCTGCAACGCTATCAACACCTGATTAGTCCGATTACTGGAGTTGTCAGTGCTTTAGTTTCTGTTTCCGATCCCGATCTTAGTTTAATCCATAATTATCAAGCTATCCATAGTTCTGGCACTCCTGTTAATTTGGCAAGTTTACGTCATTCTCTCCGCTATCAAAGCGGCGGTAAAGGGAAAAGCGATTCTCAATCAAAGGCTAGTTGTTTTGGCGAAGCAATCGAGCGCTATTCCGGTATTTATCAAGGAGATGAAGCGCGAATTAGTTCAAATTTTGCCGAATTAAAAGACAAAGCGATTCATCCTCGACACTATTTACATTTTAGCTCAAATCAGTATCAAAATCGCCAATTTTTGAATCAGAAAAGTCAGATCGAGCCTGATTGGATTCCCCACCCTTTTGACGATAGTAAGGTAATAGATTGGACTCCAGTTTGGTCTTTAACCGAACAAACTTATAAATATCTACCTACTGCTTGGTGTTATTATGGATATCCTCAATCCAAAGATATGTGTTTCTGCATGGCTGACTCCAATGGTAATGCCGCAGGTAATTCTTTAGAAGAAGCTATATTACAGGGATTTTTTGAATTAGTAGAACGAGATTGTGTGGCTATTTGGTGGTATAATAGACTTTTGCGTCCTGCCGTGGATTTAGTCAGTTTTTCTGAACCATATTTGTGGGAATTGGCAGAGTTTTATCAGAGTCGCAATCGCGAGTTATGGGTGTTAGATATTACTTCAGATTTAGACATTCCTACTTTTGCTGCCTTATCTCGGCGTACTGATGGCGGATTTGAAAAAATTATCGCAGGTTATGGAGCGCATTTCGATCCCAAAATTGCTATTTTGCGGGCAGTTGCCGAGTTAAATCAAATTGGATTTAGTTTTGATGGTGTAGGTGGCAGTCAAGCTGGACAAATGCCGGAATGGTTGATGAAGGTAACTATTGCAGATTTTCCTTATTTAGCACCTAATCATCGAGTGCCGCTACAGGTTTATGGAGATTATCCTCAACGTGGCAGCGATGATATATATATAGATGTGGAGACTTGTGTGGAAATAGCTAAAAATGCTGGATTAGAAACTTTAGTATTGGATCAAACTCGCCCCGATATTGGCTTCAGTGTGGTTAAGGTAATTGTGCCGGGATTGCGACATTTTTGGTCGAGATTTGCTCCAGGGCGATTGTATGATGTCCCCGTGAAGATGGGATGGTTGTCTGAAGCTTTGACGGAAGGAGAAATGAATCCGATGCCAATGCCTTTTTAGTATTGCTAATAACTAATGACTAATAACTAATGACTAATAACTAATGACTAATCACCAATCACCAAAAAACTAACTAGCAACTTACACTGTTAGCGATTAATCGCTCTGACAACTCACAGGGCAACTGGTAGCTTAGGCTACCAGAGAATTTGCGATCGCGCTACCCGTACTATTAATTTTTATGTAGAGAACTTGCGGGAGGAAGTTGAGTGAGATATTATCTGAAAATCAAATCTATATTCGGAGAAGATTACTCATGAACGAGTTGAATAAAACCGAAAAAGAAAATAATTTGCTACCTAAGCTATCTCCTCCTGCAATCCGTTCCATACCAGGTACTAACACAGAAGAATTGTCAGAAGAAGAATTAACATCCCTGTCAAGAGAAGGTGGCGTTTCTCCTCTTTCTGTGGGTTGTCATTGGAGCAATCCTTTTGCAGGTGATGATGGGGAATAAAGACGAGAAAATACTGGCTCAATTTACTAGTTAATTTAAGTTGCCAGTTATTAGGAAGACTTTCGCTAATGACCAATGACCAATGACCAATGACCAATGACCAATGACCAATTGTTAAATAAATTAACCCCAGCCAAAAGGTGACTATTTTAGAGGCATAGTGTTGGGGTTTTTCATTTTGTTTGTCATGGAATTATTTCCACCAAAATCAAATAATGCCCGAGATCGTTACTATACCCGGAATTACCGAACTATGGAGGGAAACAAAAGGAAACCCTCATATCGCTATTGCCATTTTAGATGGTCCAGCGGACTTAGAATGTGCCTGCTTTAAAGGAGCTAACTTTAGCCAAATCAAACCCTACTGGGCAGAAGATATAGAAATTAACGACCGATATTCTTATTATCTCAATTTAGCCAGAGAATTTGCCAAAGCACAAAAAGCAAAAAAAGAGAAACCAGACTGCGACAAAGACACTCTTAAAAAAGAAAGAGAACTATTTTTTCAACAGTTTCCTCAAGCCATCCAGAAACGGATTGAATTATCCACCCATGCCACCCATATTTCCAGCACCATTCTCGGACAACATGGCTCCCCTGTTACTGGCATTGCACCCCACTGTAGAGCAATAAATATTCCGATTACTTTTGCTGACGATAATTTCATCTCACCCATCAACCTTACCCACGCCATTAACACTGCCTTAAAAGCAGAAGTAAATATCATTCATATTGCTGCCTGTCAGCCCACCCAAACAGGAATAGCCTATGAAATATTAGCCCGTGCCGTTAAACAATGCCAAGACAAAAATATTTTAATTATCGCTCCTGCGGGGAATAATCGAGGTGAATGTTGGTGCATTCCCGCCATTATGCCAGGTGTCCTCACCGTAGGTGCTATGAGAGATAATGGACAGCCCTTTAAATTTAGTAACTATGGTGGAGATTATCAAAATAAAGGAGTAATAGCAAATGGAGAAAATATCTTAGGGGCACAACCGGGAAGCGATGAACCCATCCGGGAAAAAGGCACTAGTTGCGCTGCCCCCATCGTCACAGGAGTCGCCGCATTACTGATGAGTTTACAACTGCAACGTGGCGAAAAACCCAATGGAGAAACCATTCGTCAAGCTATTTTAAATAGTGCTATTCCTTGTCATCCCGACGAAGTAAAACAACCGGAAAGATGTTTAATGGGAAAATTAAATATTCCAGGTGCTTACAACTTACTAATCAGAGGAGATAGCAGAGAAAAAAAGAAATTAGATTTGGAATTTTCTGTTACTCCTAGCGCCGCATCAAACCTTGTCTATGTTTTAGGAAAATTAGGATACGACTTCGGTACAGAAGCCAGACGAGACAGCTTTAAACAACTAATGCCGGGAGTCCAAATTGACGGAACAACTATACCTGCAAATCCCTACGATCCTCGTCAAATGGTAGATTATCTGGCACAAAATCCCGCAGAAGCTAAGTCTTTAATTTGGACGCTTAACCAAGAAGTTACCCCCATCTATGCTCTCGAAGGAAAAGGCGGGTTTGCCCCTGATATTTACCAACTATTACAATTAATGTTAGCCGGACAAATCCAACCGCAATCCAGCGAATACTATATCGAAAGAGTAAGTATTCCCGGACAACTTACCCATAAAACTGTAGAACTATTTTCCGGGCAAATCGTACCAGTGATTAGATTAATAAACACGCGAGGAATGTATGCTTGGCAAGTCAATAGCTTAGTCAATTCCAGTTTACAAACTGTCCAATTAGAAAGTACTGGTGAAATTAGAATGTGCCAAGCCCTCACTGGATTCCTGCAAAGAGTATATTACGATTTAACAAATTTAGGACGTACTGCTAAAGATAGGGCATTAAATTTTGCTGTAACTAACGTATTTCAAGCCGCTTACTCTTTTGCTGAAGCAATTTCTACAGGGATGCAGCTCGATAGTATTGAAGTTAATAAAAGTTTGTTTTGTCGAATCAATAGTGATTGTTGGGATGTGAAGTTAAAGTTTTTCGATCCCGAAAATAGCCGCAGGGCAAAGAAGGTTTATCTATTTACGATTGATGTTAGCGATACAATTCCCGTAACTTTGGGTAAAATTAGATCCTGGGCTGTATCTCATTAGCTAACCTCCAAAAGGTCATTAGCCCCCCTTTGGATTATTATACCACAATCGCTGAAACGACGCAATCTCGTTAATTATTGAGAATTATTTTTAATAAATTCTACGGAGTTATAAGGCTTTCAGCCTTCGTAATTTTGTTAATTTATATTACGAACTTTTTTTGAGGGACTAGGGACTAGGGACTAGGGACTAGGGACTAGGGACTAGGGAAAATGATAATTAATAATCAGTTATCACTCTAACCAATGGACAATTGATACATAGATATTCCTCTTTTATCAACTGTCAACTGTCAACTGTCAACTGTCAACTGTCCACTGTCCACTGTCCACTGTCAACTGTCAACTGTCAACTGTCAACTGTCAACTG
>DOIX01000391.1 GCA_003511885.1 Cyanobacteria bacterium UBA11153 | reverse complement strand
GTGTTTTATAGTAAGGGGCTAGGGGCTAGGGGCTAGGGGCTGGGGGTTAGGGGTGAAGAAAGATGTCTAATCAAGGCTTGCAAAATTATCCCACCGTAGTTTATAATGATTTAATCTAGCAAAAAAGTAAAGAAGTTCAAGATTGGGAAACTAGCCATACAGGGGATCTAGATCTACTGGAGACTCAACGGCTTCAGACTTAACGGCGAAACGCCAGCTACACCATCGGGTAATTGGAATATAGGATAGTTAAACACTTTAGTTTGTCAACGTAAATTTAAGGAAATGACTGTGAAAAATCGCAAAATGTCACTTTTGATTAAAAATACAAGTGCTGTGGCAGGAATAGTCACCGCTTCTACCATAGCGACAGGGTTAATCGCACCCTCAGCATCAGCAATTTCTATGGTTCCGCAATTTGAGACAGAAGTTAAGGTAGATGCAACATTAGGGTGTCTCGATCCTGCTAAGTGTTTGACCGATCTTACCCCCTATTGGATTCAAAGCATTGAGAGCCAAGTTGATTCGACAAGTGGTACGAAGAGTCGCTTGTTTGTAGATGAAATGGGAACCGCAAATGTCTATGGTTCAGTAAAATTCAATGCCGTGGATGCTGGAACTAATCCAGGAGGTTTTTGGTTCCGTCCATCGGAAACTAAAGCAGATGGTTCCGCAGGAGAAGAAACCGGGCAGTTAGAAGTAGGAACTTACAAATTTACCTTCACAAAAATCATTCCTGAACTTAAGGTTTCCTATTTCGATGCTGAGTTAGGACGCAGCACAGGCTTTTTGGATACTGACGGGACTTTGATTGATGGTGTTAATCTATTACCAGGAGGTCCTGATAGTAATCTCAAATACCAAACTCTGAAAGATGTGAGTTTCATTACCCTTAAGCTGGGCTATGACTACCCAAGTGGTACAGGTGATGGTGTTCGCTTTCAGTTAGATAAACCAGATGAAAAATCAATACCTGAACCCAGTGCTGTTGTTGGTTTAAGTGCATTAGGATTGATGGGTATATTCGGCATGCGGAAGCGCAATCGGAATGGAGTCTAATCTTTAAATAACAGCTCATAAATTTCCAACTTAAGCCTTCAAAACTCAAAATTTTTGAAGGCTTAATTTTCCATATTAGAGATGTCCAGAGAGGCCAATTGTCAACTGTCAACTGTCAATTCATTTGATAGGATGGGAAACGGTTAAAAGAGACACCAAAATTTAATATGTTCACAACTGCTGATTTTCTTGTTTACACCCAGTGGGCAGGTATACTAACCTTAGCCTTCGGCGCTCTTGGCGTACTGGGTTTTATCCTTAAATGGGGTATCCGGTTTCGATTGGTGGGGATTACCGGATTTATGGGTGTCCTCACAGGAGGCTTATTTGCTCTAGCAATTGTACCTTTTTCCCATACTCAAATCCCTGGTGCCACTAAATTTTCTTTGGTATACGATAATGGCGGGAACCAAACTGTAATTGCTGTATCCCCTACCATCACGGAATCTGAATTAGAAGCAACTTTGCGTCAGGCTGCTAGCAACTACTTTTCTTACGGGCGTTTGGGTGGAGCAACTAACCTCCTCACTATCCGCGCCCGCACTATTATTCACCCTCAACCGGGAGTATCCAAACCACTTTTCTTGGGTGAGGTGAAACGCTCTTTAGCAAGTCGTAACGATCCAGAAATGGCGATCGCAATTTATTCGGAAAGATTTGCTCAACTCCCTAAGCCTTCGGCTTAGGGAGTTGCATAGCGGATGCTGGGGTGGGGGCAGAGGGGCAGCGATCCCAACCCTCTCACCTCGAAAAATGATATAACGTAGGCTTAAGTTATTTAATCGGCGACGATATTGATGAACCAAGCTCCTACTTCATTACTGTCTCTGGCAATCGCACCAACTAGGATTGTGCGAGGTGATAAGGCTTTAGCGGCATCAGGAAATGCGATCGCGCAGTTGGGGAATCGTCCTTTAATTATAGGAGGGGAAAAATCTCTGGCTAGTTTGGCCTCCTTATGGAAACCTGTGTTAGAACAGGAAGGGATGGAATATGCGATCGCTTTTTATAGCCCCGATTGCAGTGAAGCTTCTCTGGCTACCCTGCGAGAAGCCCTAACTAGTCATCAAGCGAATTCAATTATGGGGATTGGTGGTGGTAAGGCTTTAGATACGGCTAAACTTTTAGCTCATCAGTGTCATCTTCCAATTATGACAGTTCCTACTTCTGCTGCTACTTGTGCGGCGGGGACGGCTTTATCTAATGTATATTCCGACCAAGGGGCTTTTTTGTATGATGTCAGTTTGGCTCGTTGTCCGGATTTACTGATTCTCGATTATAGTTTAATTGAAACTGCACCAAGGCGGACTTTAGTCGCAGGCATCGGTGATGCGATCGCAAAATGGTATGAAGCATCTGTTAGTAGCGGTAATTCTCCTTCTAGTCTGATTATTGCTGCTGTACAACAGGCGAGAGTTTTGCGAGATATTCTTTTCCAAAATTCAGCAGACGCAATTAAGCAACCAGGTAGTGAAGTTTGGCGAGAAGTGGTAGATGCTACGGTATTATTGGCTGGTGTCATTGGTGGTTTAGGTGGATCCCAATGTCGCACTGTTGCTGCCCATGCTGTCCATAATGGTTTAACTCATATTGCTACTACTCACAAGACTTTACATGGTGAAAAGGTGGCTTTTGGCATATTGGTGCAGTTGCGTTTGGAAGAAATGGTGGCAGGCAATCAATTGGCAGTGGCGGCAAGGCAACAGTTGTTAAAATTTTATGGGGAAGTTGGGTTGCCTCAATCTCTGGATGATTTGGGATTGGGCAATATTACTTTGGCTCAGTTACATTCAGCGGCGGAAATTTCTTGTCATCCTGATTCTGATATCCACAGATTACCTTTTGAGGTTGTGCCGCAGCAGTTAATGGCAGCAATGGTTTCTACTACCGCACCTGTGGGAGAATTGAGAGTTAAGAATTAAAACTGTTTGTAGTAAGGTTTGTAGTAAGGACTTTAGTCCTTTAAAG